>DATGTG010000170.1:0-2065 GCA_035301965.1 Wenzhouxiangella sp.
AGCTGCACGCGCTGCATTGATGTGTGTCCCACCGGTGCCATTGTTGCCCCTTTTCAGCTGGACGCCCGGCGCTGTATTTCTTATCTGACCATCGAGCTCAAGGGTTCCATTCCGGTGGAACTGCGCTCCAAAATGGGCAACAGGGTGTTTGGCTGCGATGACTGCCAGATGGTGTGTCCATGGAATCGCCACGCGCAGTTCACCAAAGAAGATGATTTTGCTCCGCGCAAGGACCTGGATGCCGGTGAGCTTGTCGAGCTGTTTGGCTGGGATGAAAAAACCTTTTTGAAACGCACCGAAGGCAGCGCCATACGCCGCACCGGCCATGAGCGCTGGCTCAGAAATCTGGCCGTTGCCCTGGGCAATGCTCCAACGTCTCCTGCAGTGGTTGAAGCGCTCAGATCGCGGCTGGACTATCCATCCGGCCTTGTTCGCGAACATGTCGAGTGGGCGCTGGAGCGCCACGGGGAAAACCCCGGGCAGGCGCATTAAAGCCCCTTTTTCGACTGAAACCGTCGTTTGGGCCGCCAATATCGACGTTTTGGTCAATTCATCTCTCCAGATGTGCCAATTTGACAGCAGGGCGAAAGATTTCTGAAACCTTTTGTCCTCTGACCTCATCCTGTATGCAACCACAACAGGAACGGCTCATGAACTTGCGGACCGAAGAAAGGCACACACAGGCGAACATCGGCGCACTGACCGATTTCGAGCTGGTTGAACGCGTTCGCGGCGGCGAGCTGGCGCTCTACGAGCTGATCATGCGGCGCTACAACCAGCGCCTGTTCCGCATTGCGCGCAGCATTCTAAAAAATGACGGCGAGGCGGAAGACATGGTTCAGGTGGCGTGGATCAGGGTTTACCGACACCTTGATGAATTTCAGGGCCCGCAGGGGTTTGGCAGCTGGCTGTGCCGCATTGCTGCCAATCTGGCGCTGATGCGCGCCCGGCGCTCCGACTGGGCGCGTCCGCATCTGCCGGCAGAAGTCCTGGGCCATCCCGGAGAGATCACGTCCATGCACAGGCGCAACAACACATCACCGGAAGACGCGGCCTGGAACAGCCAGCTGCGAGGCTTCATGGAAGATGCCATTGATGGTCTTCCGGACCTGTATCGCAGCTGTTTTGTCATGCGCGAAGTCGAGCAGATGTCGATCAACGAGACGGCTGAGGCGCTTGACATCAAGCCGGCCGCGGTCAAAAGCAGGGTCTTTCATGCCCGCAGGCTTTTGCAGGCAAGGCTGAACCGGCAAACCGGCCAGGTCGTGTCTGAGGTGTTCGGTTTTGCGGGCGAGCGCTGCGATCGAATTGTCAAAGGGGTGTTCCGGCAAATTGAAACCTTTCAACAGGAGAAATCACCATGCTGATCTATACAGCCATTGCTCTTTTCTTGCTGGGTGCGCTGGCGGGCATCGTCATGGCCACGCAAATCATTTCTCAAAATCGACGGCCCACTCCGCTGCTGGCCGGCATTCACGGCGTGCTGGTTGCCTCCGGGCTGGTTTTGCTCATTGTCGGCGTTGTCATTGGATCAACAACGCTGATTATCAAAGTCGGTCTGGGCGTGCTTTTGGCGGCAGCGCTGTTTGGTTTCTATCTGGCCAGCCTGCATATCAGTGGCCGACAGCACCCCACCGCGGCCGTGATCACCCATGCCATACTTGCGGTTGTTGGCGTGCTGCTTCTTATAGGCTCGGTCATTATTGTTGTCTGAGCGGCCATCCGGCCCCGGCTGCAGGGTGGAGTGAGCAATGCAGAATCTGAAAGTGGGCGGCGTGCCGCTGCATGCAGCGCTGGTTCATTTCCCGGTGGTGTTCTGGAGCCTGGCAATGGCCACCGATATCGCCGGGCTGCTGACGCAGTCCGACATCTGGTGGACTGTTTCCTGGTGGGCGCTGGCGGCCGGCCTTGTTGCGGGACTGATGGCTGCGTCGGTTGGGTTTGTCGACTTTGTCCTGCTGGGGCGGGCCCGGCACCCGGCCGTCGGCCATGTTCAGCATCACATGCTGATCATGCTGTGCGCCTGGGCGGTCTTTCTGGTTGATTTGCTGGTGCGCGATATGCG
>DATGTG010000171.1:0-4754 GCA_035301965.1 Wenzhouxiangella sp.
GCGTCAATCCGACGATAAATCTCGTCGAGATCGGGAACGTCGAAAGGCACTTCATCATCGGACGGCTCGGGCTCCGCGCGCTTTTCCGGCTTGGGCAGGCGGTCTGAAGACGACCGCTTGCTGCTCTTGCTTGACGCGGGCGCGGCCTGGCTTGACGCGGGCACGGCCTGACCTGACGCGGCCGCAGCCTGCTTGCCGCCCTTGCCCGGCCTGCTTGCCGCCGGACGGGCAGCCGCGGCCGCCATGCGCCTGGACAACAGACCGGCGGCCAGCAAGAGCGCCCCGAACACGCTCAGCAGCCCGGATGTAAAAGGACCGGGCCCAAACCAGGCGCCGGTCCAGGCCCACTCCAGGGTGATGCTGCTGCCGTCAATGGGCACAAAATTGTCCGGCTCACGACCGCCCGGCAAATGCCCCTCGCTGGCAATCAGCGCGCTGTCCTGCCTGAGTCCCAGCCAGCCGCCGTGTCCGGCCGGCGCAAGTCGCCGGGCCACCGCGCTGACCGGCAGCCGCACAAAAAGATAGCCGGTTGTTTTGCCTTCCCGATCCGCGTCTTCTATTGCATGCGCGAAAGCGAGGTTTTCATTGGCGCTGCCGGGATGGTGAATCTGCACCGGCGAGCGGCCCTGGCGGCTGGCGCTTAAAAGCGCCTCGATAACCGCAAAGTCCGGCCCCGGATAGCCGGTGGTCTCGATGTCCTCGATATTGGGCGGATACACCTGGGCATCCAGAACGTTGGGCACGCCGGCCGCGCGCAAAACGCGCCGCAGCTCGCCGGTCGCCCCATCGGGATCGGCCAGCGCGGCGCGCGCCGCCTCCATCACCGCCTGCGCGTCCATGGCCTGGTTGGTCGCGGCAATGGCGCCGGTCACGTTCTTCTCGCTGCGTTCCACGGCCTGATCAAGCGCGCCGGTGTCACCGCTGGACACGGCCTGCCACAAAAACCACAGCCCGGCCAGCAGCACCGCGCCGCCCACCGCCAGGAGAACCGGCGCGAAATGTTCCGATGGCATCCAGCCCCTGAGGCCTGCTTTCAGCTTTTCCAGTGACATATCAATCCGTTCCAGTGTGGCCCAGGCCGCCGTCGGCACGGTCGCTCAGGTCAAATTCCTCAACCAGCTGCAGCGCCACCTGCACCACGGGCACCACCACCAGCTGGCAAATCCGCTGCCCCGGCTCAATGCGGATGGCTTCATTGCCGCGATTCCAGCAGGAAATTTTCACCTCGCCCTGGTAATCGCTGTCGATCAGACCGACCAGATTTCCCAGCACCAGGCCCTGTTTGTGGCCCAGACCCGAGCGCGGCAGCAGCACGGCGGCAAGGCCGGGGTCGCCGATATGAATGGCCAGGCCCGATGGCAGCAGGGCCGTCTGGCCCGGCTCGAGCACCAGTGGCTGATCAATGCAGGCGCGCAGATCCATTCCGGCCGAACCGGCCGTGGCGTATTCCGGCAAAGGCCACTGGCTGCCCAAACGGGGGTCCAGCACCCTGGCTTCAAGTCTTTTCATTGGCGGCGTTTCCCTCTCTTTTATTTTTATGCGAACGTTAGCCGGACGCCATCCGGGCGGCCATGATATCAACCAGCTGGCTGGCCAGGCGTTTCTTGGAACCATGCCCAAGATCCCAGTGCCGATCCGGCGCATAGACGGTCAGGGCGTTGTCCTCGCTTTCAAAACCGGCGCCGCCACCCACCCGGTTGGCCGCGATCAGATCCAGCTTCTTGCCGTCCAGCTTGGCGCGCGCGCCCGCTTCGAGCGCCCGGGTTTCGGCGGCAAAGCCGACCACCAGGCGCGGGCGTTTTTTGCTGTGGCTGACGTCCGACAGAATATCCGGGTTGAGCGTCAGCTCCAGATGCATTGTCCGGTCCGATTTCTTGATCTTGTCCGCTGCCTCGGCAGCCGGCCGGTAATCGGCCACGGCAGCGACGCCCACAAACCCGTCGGCGCCGTCAATCCTCGCCATCACTTCACGGTGCATTTGCTGCGCTGTTTCAACATCAACGCGATTGACGCCGGACGGCGCCTGCAAAGCTGTCGGCCCGGCCACCAGATCCACCTGCGCCCCGGCTTCCAGCAGGGCGGCCGCCACCGCAAAACCCATACGCCCCGACGAGCGGTTGGCCAGGTAGCGCACCGGGTCCAAAGGCTCATGAGTGGGCCCGGCGGTGACAACAAACCGGCGGCCCGAAAGGGGGCCGTTGGCGCTGCCTGCCAGGGCTGACACCAGCTCATGCGGTTCGAGCATGCGGCCCTGGCCCTGCTCTCCACAGGCCTGGGAACCGGAACCGGGCCCCAGAATCCTCACGCCCCTGCTCTCCAGCAGCGCGCAGTTGTCGCGCACCGGGGCCGATGCCCACATCACGCGGTTCATGGCCGGTGCCAGCCAGATGCGCGCTTCGGTGGCCACCAAAAGGGTGCCCAGAAGGTCGTCGGCCAGGCCGGCGGCAAAGCGGGCAATGGCGTGGGCCGTGGCCGGCACCACCAGAACCTCATCGGCCCAGCGCGCCAGCTCGATATGCCCCATGCCGGCCTCGGCCTCGGCGTCAAGAAGATCGACGTGCACCCGGTTGCCGCTGACCGCCTGCATGGTCAGCGGCGTAATGAACGTCTGCGCACCGGCTGTCATCACCACCTGCACGCTGGCACCGGCATCGCGCAGGCGGCGCACCACTTCGGGCGACTTGTAGGCGGCAATGCCGCCGGTCACGCCGATCAGGATGTTTTTGCCTTCAAGCTTGCTCATACATCAAACCTGGTCATTTTCCTACCGTTGGTCAAAAAACTCGGCCATGGATTCCCGGCGACCGGGTCACCAAGAATAACCATTCCTGACCCCCAGCTTAATGGATATCATGCGAATTGCCGACTGGCCAGCCACGGAACGCCCGCGCGAACGCCTGCTCAGCTACGGCCCCGCCGGCCTGAGCGATGCCGAGCTGCTGGCCATTTTGTTGCGCACCGGCACTCGCGGGCGCTCGGCGCTGGATCTGGCCCGGCATCTCATCAGCCGCCACAACGGCCTGCGCCAGCTTTTCGAGATCAGCTGCGAGACCTTTTGCGAACTGCCCGGCCTGGGCCCGGCCAAATATGCGCAGCTGCAGGCGGCGCTGGAGCTCGCCCGCCGGCATCATCTTGAAAGGCTGGAGCGCGGGCAGCCGCTGACCAGCCCGCAAATCACGCGCGACTATCTGGCGGCAGAACTCAGGGACAGGGCGCACGAGGTTTTTTGCGCGCTGTATCTCGACACCCGGCACCGGGTCATTGCTTTTGAAGAACTGTTCGCGGGCACCATAGACTCCGCCCATGTCCATCCGCGCGTGGTGGTTGAAAAGGCGCTTGCCCGGCGCGCCGCCGCGCTCATCGTCGCCCACAACCATCCGTCGGGCGACGCCCGGCCCAGCCAGGCCGACCTGGCCATTACCAAAAGGCTCCGGGACGCGCTTGATCTGGTGGAAATCCGCCTGCTCGATCACTTCATTGTCGGCGACGGCGAAGTGGTCTCGCTGGCCGAACGCGGCCTGATGTAAACCCCGGCCCGTCAGCTGTCGGGCCGGCGGATTGAACAGCCCAGGTCCTTGAGGTGGCCGTCGTCCAGCCCGTAGATCAGCCCGTGAACCACGATGTCAACGCCGGCCTTCCAGGCCCGCTGAACCACCGGCGTTTCGCTTACGCGGCACACGCTGTCGACCACGTTGAGCTCCGAGAGGCGGTTGAGCCGGTCGTTTTCATCCAGCCTGTCCAGCTCGTCGGCACGCTGGCGGGCAATGCGCCTTATGGGCTCTATCCAGTGATCGGTCAGGCCGTTGACCACATCGCTGGCGGCGGCCTTGACCCCGCCACAGCCGTAGTGTCCGCACACCACGATTTCGCGAATTCCAAGCTCGCCGATGGCAAACTCCAGGCACGACAGCAGGTTGACGTCGGCGGAGTGAATGACGTTGGCGATATTGCGGTGGACAAAAATGCGCCCGGCATCGCGGCCGGTGACCACGTTGGCCGGCACGCGCGAATCGGCGCAGCCAATCCAGAAATAATCGGGCTTTTGCAATTTTGCCAGGCGGGCAAAGTAGTCGGGCGAGCGCTGTCGCACGCTTTGCGCCCATTCGCGGTTGCCGCGCAAAAGATCATCAGGCATGGCTGAACCAGCATCTGCAGGAACGGCTTATTGTATAGCCGCCCGGCGGACTGCAAAAGCCCCGAGCACAAAAAAGCAGGCGCCGGTTGCACCGACGCCTGCATCAACCACAGGAAGCACAGCCCGCAGGCTGTTTACTTGATTCTGGCTTCCTTGTAAATCACGTGCTTGCGAATCACCGGGTCGTACTTCTTGAACTCCAGCTTGTGCGGAGTGTTTCTGCGACTCTTGTCGGTGGTATAGAAATGGCCGGTGCCGGCACTGGACACCAGGCGGATCTTGTCGCGTGCGCTGTTGGACATCTTGATTCTCCTCAGACTCTTTCGCCGCGGGCGCGCAGGTCGGCCAGAACGCTGTCAATGCCGTTCTTGTCGATGATGCGCAGCGCCTTGGATGAAACACGCAGCTTGACCCAGCGGTTCTCGCTGGCAACCCAGAAGCGATGGAAGTGCAAATTGGGCAGCGACCGCTTTCTGGTCTTGTTGTTGGCGTGGGATACTTTGTTGCCTACCAGCGGACGCTTGCCGGTGACCTGACAGACTCGGGCCATGATGAAAATTCCTGAAAATCCGGTTGATTGAAAACTGAGCAGGGTTTTATACCACGATTGCGCCCGCCA
>DATGTG010000172.1:0-16110 GCA_035301965.1 Wenzhouxiangella sp.
TCCTCGGCCAGATCAATGCTGTCGGGGGTGGTGCCGATAATGGGCACACCGGCGGCCTCCAGATCACGGGCCAGCTTGAGCGGCGTCTGGCCGCCAAACTGGATAATGACCCCTTCGGGCTTTTCAACATCGACAATGGACAGAACATCCTCAAGCGTCAGCGGCTCGAAATACAGCCGGTCGGAGGTGTCGTAGTCGGTCGAAACGGTTTCCGGGTTGCAGTTGACCATGATGGTTTCATAGCCCAGGTCGCGCATGGCCGTGGCGGCATGAACACAGCAGTAGTCAAACTCCAGCCCCTGCCCGATGCGGTTGGGGCCGCCGCCCAGCACCATGATCTTGCGCCGGTTGTCCGGACGCGCCTCGCACTCCTCTCCCCAGGTGGAATACAGGCAGGCAACCGTTGTTTCAAATTCCGCCGCGCAGGTGTCAACCCGGTGGTAGGCAGGCGTGGTCCCCAGCCGCAACCGCAAGTCGCGCAGGGAGCGTTCACTCACGTCCGCCAGCTCGGCAATGCGGGCGTCGGAAAACCCGTGGCGCTTCAGATCAAGCACGCGCTGTGCGTCCAGCGCTGCCAGCCCGTCATTGGACACGGCCTGTTCCATTTCAACCAGCTCGGCAATCTGGTCCAGAAACCACGGGTCAATCGAGGTCAGGCGATGAATCTCGTCAAAGTCCAGCCCGCGCCTAAATGCTTCGGCGACATACAGCAGGCGCTCGGGGCCGGCTTCGCTCAGTTCGCGCCGCAGCAGGGTGGGCTCGTCGGCCTCATCGCTTTCAAAAGCGGGCGAGTTGAGCCCGGTAAAGCCGACTTCCAGGCTGCGCAGCGCCTTTTGCAGGGATTCCTGAAAGGTTCGGCCTATGGCCATGACCTCACCCACCGATTTCATCTGGGTGGTCAGGCGATCGTCGGCGGCAGGGAATTTTTCGAAGGCAAAGCGCGGCATTTTGGTCACAACATAGTCCAGCGCCGGCTCGAAGGACACCGGTGCCTGGCCGCCGATCATCTCGTTTTCAATCTCGTCCAGCCGATAGCCTGCCGCCAGCCTGGCCGACACTTTCGCAATCGGGAAACCGGTGGCCTTGGAGGCCAGCGCCGAAGAACGTGACACGCGCGGGTTCATTTCGATGACCAGCACGCGTCCGTTGTCGGGATTGACCGCAAACTGGACGTTGGCCCCGCCGGAATTCACTCCGATTTTTCTGACCACGGCAATGGCGGCATTGCGCAGGCGCTGGAATTCACGGTCGGTCAGCGTCAGCGCCGGCGCCACGGTAATGGCATCCCCGGTATGCACCCCCATGGGGTCGATGTTTTCTATCGAGCAGATGACAATGCAGTTGTCGGCCCGATCGCGCACCACCTCGACTTCGTATTCCTTCCAGCCCAGCACCGATTCTTCGAGCAGCACCTCGTTGGTCGGTGACAGGTCCAGGCCGTGCTCGACAATGCGCGCGAACTCCTCGCGATTGTAGGCAATGCCCCCGCCCGACCCGCCAAGGGTGAAAGACGGACGGATAATGGTTGGAAAACCGATGCGCTTTTGTATGGTGACCGCTTCCTCAAGGGTGTGGACCACCCACGACTCGGGCACTTCAAGCCCGATGTCGCGCATGGCCTGGCGAAACTGGTCGCGGTCTTCGGCCATGTCTATGGCGGTGCTGTTGGCACCGATCATTTCAACCCCGAAGCGTTCCAGCACGCCACGTTCCGACAGCTCAAGGGCGCAGTTGAGCGCCGTCTGTCCGCCCATGGTGGGCAACAGCGCATCGGGGCGCTCCTTTTCAATGATGTCGGTCACGGCATCCGCGTTGATGGGCTCGATGTAAACAGCATCGGCAATGTCCGGATCGGTCATGATGGTGGCCGGATTGGAGTTGACCAGAATGACCCGGTAGCCTTCTTCGCGCAGCGCCTTGACGGCCTGAACACCGGAGTAGTCGAACTCACAGGCCTGGCCAATGACAATGGGCCCGGCGCCGATGATTAGAATGGATTGAATGTCGGTTCTTTTTGGCACGATTCATCCTGAAAATAAAACAAGGCCAAATGCCTGTTGTGTCAATAAAACAGCCGCACCTGGCCGTCAGCTTTCCGCATCCGCCATCATGGCCACAAAATCGCTGAACAGGGCGCGCACATCATGGGGCCCGGGGCTGGCCTCGGGGTGCCCCTGAAAGCCCATGACCGGCTTGCCTTCAAGGCGGATGCCCTGCACAGAGCCGTCAAACAGCGATCGATATGTGACCCTTGCCGACGCGGGCAGGCTGCCCTCGTCGAGCGCAAAGCCATGGTTCTGGCTGCTGATGAACGCACGACCGCTGTCGACAGCCTTGACCGGATGATTGGCGCCCCGATGGCCGGGCCTGAGTTCGATGACCCTTGCTCCGCAGGCCAGGCCCAGCAGCTGGTGGCCCAGGCAAATACCGAAAACCGGCAGGCCCTGGCTGATCAGCTGTCCGGCAAGGCGGACGCCGTGTTCATTTTGCTGCGGATGCCCCGGCCCGTTGGACAGCAGCACGCCGTCAGGCTGCATCTTGGCCAGCTCATCCATGGTGATATTTGACGGCACAACGCTGACCCGGCAACCGGCATCGTGCAGCTGGCGCAAAATGCCGCGCTTGATGCCGAAGTCGATGCAGACCACGTGCCATGACCTGTCAGCGGCCGACAGGCGATCGGCCGCGTCCCAGCTGCCCTCGCTCCAGTCATAGGCCGTGGCGGTACCAACCGGCAGGTTGTCGGCTTTATTCGGCGCACTGCGCGCCTGCTCAACGGCAGAAGCGGCATCAACCGATTCCCCGACCACAAGGCAGCCGCGCAACGGGCCGGATTCGCGCAGCCGGCGGGTCACCGCGCGCGTATCGACACCGGCAATGCCGGGCAGGCCACCCTCAGCCATCCAGCCGGACAGCGATCCGGACGCACGCCAGCTGCTGTGCCTGCGCGGATAATCGCGCACCACCAGACCAGCCGCGTGAATTCCCTCCGACTCATTGTCCTCGGCATTGACGCCCGTGTTGCCCACGTGCGCCGCGGTCAGCAAAACAATCTGTCCCGTGCTGCTCGGATCGGTCAACAGCTCCTGATAGCCGGTCATGGCGGTGTTGAAAACCACCTGGCCGACGCGAACGCCGGGCGCTCCGAAGCCCTGACCGGAAAACGTGCTGCCGTCTTCCAGCGCCAAAATTGCCTGCATTTGAAAAAACCTCCGGGTAAACGAAGCAAACCCAGGCTCGCCGAGCCTGTTTCGTTTGGCGCCTGCCGGCAACAAATCCGGCAGGCGGCGGCCCATTCTAAACCAGCCGGCCGGGGTGCACCACAACTTGTGGCGAAAGTTTCAGGACGATGCCGTCAGATTTCAGGCGTTGCCAGCGTCACTTCAGGCGGAAGGTCACCCACCGGACGCATGGTATCGGGCCCGTGGCCCTGGGAAATCAGATAGTCGACCCATTTGAGCAGCGCCTGGTTGAGGCGCCAGCTGCGGGCGACAAGGCCGTTGATGGCCAGCTCGGGGCCGGCAAACCGCTGAATGCCCTGCTGGGGGCTGAAAGCCGTGGCTTCAGCCATGGCCGCATCGTGATAGATGCGCACATGGGCATTGGGATTGTGCTCG
The DNA here is from genome assembly GCA_035301965.1 of Wenzhouxiangella sp. Taxonomy (GTDB): domain Bacteria; phylum Pseudomonadota; class Gammaproteobacteria; order Xanthomonadales; family Wenzhouxiangellaceae; genus Wenzhouxiangella. The sequence goes on from DATGTG010000172.1 coordinate 3,618, forward strand.
CGCTCGGCGCCAATGATGTAGGACAGGCGCGCAAACGTCGTATAGGGATGCCGGTCTATAATCTCCAGATAAAGGTCCGGCCCCGTACCCGACTGCGAAACCAGGTAATCATCTTCGGCCAGCGCATCCGGCAAAAGGACATTCAATGCCCGGTACAGCGCGCTGTGAAGATCGGGAAGCCTTCTTGCCAATACCCGGCTTGAGGGCTGTAATTGACGAGATAGTGTAATCATGGCTGGCGAGAATATCATACTCGCAGAAAACTGCCACCCCGACCCGCCCCATCTAGCGCCAATTGTGAGGAATTCAGCGTTTTTCGCGATTCAGGCCAAGCTCAAGCAGAATTCGGCTGGCCAGTTCCTCAATCGAGGTCTGGGTTGATATGAAAATCGGCACGCCTTCGGCACGCAGCATGGCTTCGGCCGCCTCCACTTCATAACGGCACTGCTTGATGGAAGCGTAGCGACTGTCCGGGCGCCGCACCTCGCGAATCTGCGCCAGCCGCTCCGGGTCGATATTCAGACCAAACAGCTTGTGCTTGTACTGGCGCAGGAATTCCGGCAGGCGGGGCTGCTCAAGGTCCTCTTCCGTCAGCGGGTAGTTGGCCGCCTTGACGCCATAATGAAGCGCCATGTACAGACAGGTGGGCGTTTTCCCGGAACGCGACACTCCAACCAGAACGACATCGGCGTTGTCCAGGCGGGTTGATATGCCGTCATCGTGGGTCAGCGCGTAGTTGGTGGCCTCCATCCGGTCTTCATAGCCCTCGCTGTTGCCCATGCCGTGTGTTTGTCCAACCCTGGGCGACGGAGCCACGCCCAGGGCCGACTCAAGCGGCCCCAGATATGTAGAGAACAGATCGAAGTGATCTGCATCGGCCTTTTCCAGAATGGCGCTGATCCCGGCATCGACTATGGTGCTGAACATGATTGGCCTGCGCCCATTGTCATCGGCGGTGGCGCGCTCGATCAGGGCCACCGCGTCATCGGCCTTGCCCGGGGTGTCGACAAAAGGCAGGCGCACCTGGCGCATCTTGACATCTGAAAACTGCGTCATCAGGCTGCGCCCGAAGGTTTCCGCCGTGATTGCCGTACCGTCCGAAACATAAAATACCGTTCTTCGCATGGGCCTGTAACCAGTACAATGTTGTGATGTAGTCAATCAAACATCAGTGGAGTTGGGAGTGTCCGAGTATATCCTTTGGCTAGATGAGCTTGGCATGGACGACCTTGAAAAGGTCGGCGGCAAAAATGCCTCGCTGGGTGAAATGATCACCCATTTGAAGAATCTTGACGTCAACGTGCCGGGTGGCTTTGCCACCACTGCCGCCGCTTTCAGGGATTTTATCGAGCAGTCCGGCCTGGCCGGGCGAATTTCATCGGCGCTGGCCAACCTTGACACGGACGACACCCGGGCGCTGGAAAAAACCGGGGCCGACATCCGCAGCTGGATCATGGACACCCCGCTGCACGAGCCGCTGGAGCAGGCCGTTCGCCAGGCCTACGAAAAAATGCAGCAGCGCTACGGCACCGGCCTGGCCGTGGCAGTGCGCTCCTCGGCCACGGCCGAAGACCTGCCTGATGCATCGTTTGCCGGCCAGCAGGAAACCTTTCTCAACGTGCGCGGCATCGACGCCGTGCTTGAGAAAATTCACGCGGTTTTTGCCAGCCTGTACAACAACCGCGCCATTGCCTACCGGGTTCACCAGGGCTTCGCCCACGACGATGTCGCCCTGTCGGCCGGCATCCAGCTGATGGTCAACGCCGGCTCAGGCGCCGCCGGCGTCACGTTTACCCTGGACACCGAGTCGGGCTATCGCGATGTGGTTTTCATCACCTCAAGCTACGGACTGGGAGAATCCGTTGTGCAGGGCGCCGTCAACCCCGACGAATTTTATCTTTTCAAGCCCAACCTGCGCGCCGGCAAGCCCGCCGTGCTGCGCCGCACGCTGGGCACCAAGGCAACCCGCATGGTCTACGCCGACAGCCCTGAAGGCGGCATTCTCGACCAGGACACGCCCGAAGAGCTTCGCCGGGAGTTTTCCATTACCGACGACGAGGCCACCGCGCTGGCCAACATGGCGCTGACCATCGAAGAACACTACGGTCGTCCCATGGACATTGAATGGGGCAAGGATGGCGACAGCGGCGAGCTGTTCATTCTCCAGGCGCGGCCGGAAACGGTCAAAAGCCGCAGCGGCCAGACCCTGGAAAGATTCCGGCTAGAATCAGACGGCCCGGTGATTGTCGAAGGCCGCGCCATAGGCCAGCGCATCGGCCAGGGCAAGGCGCGCGTCATCCGCTCGCTGGAACAGATCCACGAGGTTGAAGACGGCGATGTGCTGATTACCGACATGACCGATCCGGACTGGGAGCCGGTCATGAAGCGCGCCGCCGCCATTGTGACCAACCGCGGCGGGCGCACCTGCCATGCCGCCATCATTGCGCGCGAGCTGGGCATTGCCGCCGTGGTCGGCTGTGGCGATGCCACCGAAAAAATCACTCACGGCAGCGACGTCACGGTTTCATGCTGCGAGGGCGATACCGGAAAAATCTATGACGGCCTGCTTGAATTCAGCGTGACCGAGGAAACGCTGGACGACATGCCCGAGGCGCCGCTGAAAATCATGATGAACGTGGCCAATCCCGACCGCGCCTTTGATTTCGCCATGATTCCAAACCACGGCATAGGCCTGGCGCGGCTGGAATTCATCATCAACCGCATGATCGGCATTCATCCGCTCGCCCTGCTCGACTATGACAGCCAGCCGGGCAGCGTCAAGGCCGAAATCGACCGCCGCAGCGCAGGCTACGGTGATCCGGCCAGCTTTTATGTCGACAAGCTGGCCGAGGGCATTGCCACCATTGCCGCGCCGTTTGCGCCCAATACAGTCATTGTTCGGCTGTCCGATTTCAAGAGCAATGAATACGCCAACCTCATCGGCGGCGACCGCTACGAGCCCAAGGAGGAAAACCCCATGATCGGCTGGCGCGGTGCATCGCGCTATGTCGATGACGGCTTCCAGCCGGCTTTCGAGCTGGAGTGCCGCGCCCTGCGCAAGGTGCGCGACGAAATGGGGCTTGATCACGTCTGGGCCATGGTGCCGTTTGTGCGCACGGTGGGCGAGGCCCGCGAAGTCATTGCGGTCATGGAAAAGTTTGGCCTCAGGCGCGGCGAGAACGGCCTGAAAATCATCATGATGTGTGAGCTGCCCTCCAACGCCATCAGCGCCGATGCCTTCCTTGAATATTTTGACGGCTTTTCCATCGGTTCCAATGACATGACCCAGCTCACTCTGGGGCTGGACCGGGACTCCAGCCTGGTTGCCCACCGCTTTGACGAGCGCGATCCGGCGGTCAAGGCCATGCTGTCCAGCGCCATCAGCGCCTGCCGCAAGGCCGGCAAATACATTGGAATTTGCGGTCAGGGGCCCTCCGATCACCCCGACCTGGCCCAGTGGCTGATGGATGAAGGCATAGAGAGCATGTCGCTCAACCCGGACACTGTGGTCGACACCTGGCGCAAGCTGGCCGACAGCAAGCGCTGACGCCGGCCCGTCCCGCCATCAGGCGGGCTGTTGCCGCCTGCAACAGCCCGCATGGCTCCTTGACCTGTGCCGGCTTCAGCCTGCATTAAGCTGTTTGTGGCAGAATCTTCCGTGTCCCTAAATTCAAACAGGCGCCCGTCAAAGTGTCGATTTATCACGATGTCATTTCGGAAGGGGAAGTGACTCAGCTCCTGGTTGAGCTGCGGGACCAGCCTGACACCATCGACAGAATCCTGCCGATGATTTATGACGACCTGCGCGAGATTGCGCGCTGCCAGCAGGCCCGCTACGGTTCGACACCCACCGTGCAAACCACCGAGCTGGTCCACGAAGCCTTTATCAAGCTGCGCAGCAGCGCCATCCAGAATTTGCGCAGCCGCCAGCACCTCAAGCGCGTCTCGGCCCTGGTCATCCGTCACCTGATCATCGATCACGCCCGCAGCAAGCTGGCCGCCAAACGCGGCTCGGGCCAGGCCCCGCTCAGTCTCAACGAAGAGCTGGCCGGCAGGGATGACACCGTGCGTGAGGAAAATGTCCTGGTGGTCAACGAAGCGCTGCTGCAGCTTGAAAAAACCTGCCCGCGCATGGCCGAGGTGGTCACGGCCCGTTTCTTTGGCGGCTATACCGCCGAGGAAATTGCCGAAATGCTTGATATTTCGGTGCGTACGGTCCAAAGAGACTGGGAACGCGCGCGCGCCTGGCTGCTGGTTGAAATTCAGCACGAACCATGAAGGGTCGCGCGGCCCGCACGGCCATGGCACGACTGACACCCGCCCGCCGGCAGCTGATTGACCGCCTGCTCGACCAGCTGCTCGACCTCCCCGAAAAACAGCGCCGGCAGCGCCTGGAGCAGCTTGCCGGTCGAGCGCCGCGAATTGGCGCCTGGGTAAAGCGACTGGCAGCAGCCACCGGCCAGGATGACTCCGGCCTGCTCGACGCAACGCTGCGTGACCTGGCAGAGGATGCCCTAAACCACAGGCATGCAGGCAGCAACAATTTTCTTGCGCCCGGTGAACGCCTGGGCCGCTGGCGCATCACCGAGCTGGTTGCGGCCGGCGGCATGGGCGAGGTCTACCGGGCCGAGCGTGCCGATGGGGCTTTCGAAATGCAGGCGGCCCTCAAGCTGATCCGCGGCCAAAGCGACGACCTGGCCCGCCTTTTGAAGCACGAACGCCAGACGCTGGCGCAACTCAGCCATCCGGGCATTGCGCGCCTTCTTGACGGCGGCATCAGCAAGGACGGCCGGCCCTTTCTGGTCATGGACTGGATTGATGGCCAAACCCTTGATGTCTGGTGTCGTACCCGCCAGCCCTCGCTTGCTGAAATACTGCGCGTTTTCCACGAAGCCTGCCAGGCCGTGGCGGCCGCTCACCGCGCCCTGGTCGTGCATGGTGACATCAAGCCCACCAACCTCAAGATTACCCGGGAAGGCCGGGTCTGCCTGCTTGACTTTGGCGTTTCACAGCTGCTTGAACACAGCCATGATGCCCAAACCCCAAGAGCCCTCACGCCCAGGTTCGCCGCACCCGAGGCGCTTCACGGACAGCCGGCCTCCACCGCCTTTGACATTTACGGGCTGGGCGCCCTGCTGCAATGGCTGACGTCGGCGCAGCCTGCCGAAACAATCCCGACGCATCGCAAAAGCAGCCGGGAACGCGATCTGGACGCCATCATCAAGCGCGCCACCGCTCACGACCCGGCCCTCAGATATGCCACCGTTGACACGCTGGCGGACGATATTCAAAGGTTGCAGAGCAACCACCCGATCAGGGCCCGCCACGCTGGCCTGGGTGAGCGCTGGCTGCTGTGGGCCAGGCGCCACGTTGTGGCCGCCATTCTTGGCGTTACCACCCTCATTTCCATCGTCGTCGGCGTTACGGCCGTTGCCTGGCAGGCGCGCATGGCCGCCGTTGAACGCGATATTGCCCAGGCGGAAGCCGCCCGGGCCAACACCCTCAGAGAGCACCTGACCCTGATGTTTCGCGAAGTTGGCAGCCTTTCGGAAGACACCGAAAACATCACGGCCCGCGAGCTGCTCGACCGCACCGCCGATGTGGCCGGCGACTGGCTGGCAGAGGACGCCTCCCTGCGTCACCAGGTCAAGGGTGTGCTGGGCGAAATCATGATTGCCCTGGGTGATTATTCAGCCGCCGAGTCCATGCTTTCAGGACTTGCCAGTGATGACACACCCGCAGACTATCCGCTGCTGCACTCCATTGCCCTGCTCGACATGGCCCAGGTGGATCACCGCAAGGGACGCATACAGCAAGGACTGGAAGCGGCCAACCGCGGGCTGACCATTCTTGAAGCCCTGCCCGGGGCCCACCCCGCCCGCCTGTCCGATGCGCTGCAAATAAGGGGCCGGCTGCTGCGTGACATGGGCCAGCGCGACAAGGCCCTGACAGATCTGGAGCGTGCCCGGCGGCTGGCGCTGAGAGTTTCGGCCAAGCCCCGGCCGCTGATGGCACGCGCCGAGGCCAATCTGGCGACAACGCTTCTGCTCAACGGCAACCTGAACAGGGCCGCAAAGCACTTTGAAGCCGCTGAAGCGCTGTGGCTGGCGCTGGAACGTGGGGACTCAAGTGACGCCCTGGCCGTATCAGCCAACCTGGCATCGGTCAAAAGCCAGCTTGGGCTGACCGATGAAGCCGAGCAGCGGTTGCGTGACGTGATTGCAGTTCGCCAGCAAAAGTACGGTCCGTCAGGCGCCATGGCCGCCGCGCAGCTGAATCTTTCAAGGCTGCTGATCATGCGGGCGCAGTACGATGAGGCCGAACGCCATCTTGTCAGGGCGCGCGATACCTTTGAACGGTTCGTCGGCAAGGACACGCCCGATTATGCTGCCGCCGCTCTGATTCTTGCCGAGCTGCATGAAGCTCGCGAAGAACATGAGCAGGCATTGGAACACATCTCGCTTGCGCAGCAAATAATGACCGAGCGGCTGGGCCCTTCCCACCCGTACAGTCTGCAGGCCAGGCTGGCGGCCATTCGCATGGCTGACCGATCAAGCCCCGACGACGCCGGTGAGCAATATGCCGCCCTGGCCAGTGATGCACGGTCGGTCGGCGAGCCGGGCAAAGCCATCCTGGCCGGAATTGCCTGTGACTGGGCCCGGCATGAATATTCCCATGGGCGCAAGGATGATGCCCAACAGCTGGCAGAGGAATGTCTGGATCTGCGCCGTCAGCTTGGGCTGGGCGGCTGGCGGCTGACCGAGGCGGAAATCCTGGCTGAGTTTTTACACACCGGGGGCCGGGAAAAAAGCGACCGCTTCAAGCAGCTGCTAGAACGCCTGGGCCAGCAAACCGCTCCGCAACATCCTGCCGTGCGCTGGTTTTCAAATCCTGCCGAAGCCTGAATAGCGGCCGGCGCAGGATATGGGCCGTGCTTGATTTTGTCGGCCACTGGCCCTAATTCATTGAATGGACCGGCTCAGCCTTTTAACACAACCGCATGGAATTCAAGGATTATTACAAAACGCTTGGCGTCAGCCCTTCGGCCTCGGCCGATGAAATCCGCAAGGCCTACCGAAAGCTGGCGCGCCGCTACCATCCCGACCGCAGCAAGGAGCCGGATTCGGAAGATCGCTTCAAGGAAGTTGGCGAGGCGTATGAGGCGCTCAAGGATCCGGAAAAGCGGGCGCACTATGATCAGCTGCGGGCCGGAGGCTGGAGAGCGGGGCAAAGCTTTCGGCCCGATCCCGCCTGGAATGCCGGGTCCGGCGGCGCCGGATTTGAAGGATTTGGCGACTTCAGCGACTTTTTTGAAGCCCTGTTTGGCGGCATGCGCGGACAAACAACACAGCCGCGACCGGGACAGGACGTCACGGCCAAAATCACCATTGATCTGCCAACCGCCTACCGCGGCGGAAAGCGTCGCATCACCATCAATCGTGATGACGGCCCGCATAGCCTGGATATCAATATTCCGGCCGGCATCACCAGCGGACGCCGCATCCGCCTGGCTGGCCAGGGGGGTGCCGGCAGCCACGGCGGACCGGCCGGCAATCTCTTCCTTGAGGTCGAAATAGCCCCGCACCCGGAATTCGAGCTGGATGGCCGCAATGTGCTGGTTGATCTGCCGATTGCCCCGTGGGAGGCGGCACTTGGAGCCGAGGTCAATGTTCCAACCTTGGGCGGCAGGGTCAGCCTGAAAATTCCGCCCGGCTCCAGCAGCGGCAAACGTCTGCGGCTGGCCGGTCGCGGCCTGCAGGGAAAGCCGGTGGGCGATCAGATTGTGCGTCTTCAGGTGGTGGTTCCGGAACCGGCCAGCGAACGCGAGAAAGCGCTTTACGAAGAGCTTTCAAAAGTCTCTGGCGTTCGCGTTCGTGAGCACTGATTCCTCTCAATGCCGCAGGGCATTGCTTCTCAATCAGTGACGCGACCCCAGGGCGTGGCCGCCGAGATCACCCATGAACTGCCGGTAGTAGGCCAGCTCGGCAACAGAATCCCTGATATCCTCAAGCGCCTTGTGGCTGGATTCCTTTCTGAACCCTTCAGCCACTTCCGGCGCCCAGCGGTGCGCCAGTTCCTTGAGGGTACTGACATCGAGATTGCGATAGTGAAAATAGGCTTCGAGCCGCGGCATCAGGCGCGCCAGAAAGCGGCGATCCTGACAGATGGAATTGCCGCACATCGGCGAGGCACCGGCCGGCACATGGTCGGCAAGAAACTCAAGCGTGCGGCGCTCGGCTTCCGCCAGGCTCACATCGGAGGCCAGGCAGCGTCTGACCAGGCCCGATTCGGTATGGGTGCGCGTATTCCACTCGTCCATCGCCGCCAGCGTGACTTGCGGGGTATCAATGGCAATGACCGGCCCCACGGCCAGTTCGGTGAGCTGGGCATCGGTTATCAGCGTCGCAATTTCTATAATCGTGTCGCTGACCGTATCCAGGCCGGTCATTTCAAGATCAATCCAGATCAGATTGGCTTCGTTCATCCGGTAAAAACACACGCTTCAAATCAGGTTTGGAACTATAACAGCAAGGGCGGCGGCAATGGCTGAAACAGAAAACCGCCCCCCGGTGCGGGTCGTTCAGGCACACGCCAACCACGGCGTTGTCCATGTCGATGGCCAGGCTCGCAAGATCCATTTTCCCCGGCGCCTGGCCCGGCCTCTTGCAGGCGATTGGGTGCATATCGACAGCCAGGGCACCCTGGAGAAAACTGTTCCGCGCACAAACAGCTTTGGCCGCGGTGACGGGCGCGGAAGATTTCGCGCCATCGCTGCCAACATTGACCGCGCACTGATCGTGATTGCGCCCGAGCCTGCGCCAAGCGCCGACCTGCTGCACCGCTATCTGGCCGCCTGCCTCATCCGTGGCATCAAACCCGTTGTGGTGGTCAACAAAAACGACCTTGAACGTCCTGCACAGCCGCCGTTTAGCGAGCTTGAGGCGCTGCGGCAGCTGGGTCATGAAATTGTTGAAACCTGCTGTCTGCCCCGGCCCGACATTGACGCGCTCAAGCCGCTGGCAGAAAGCGGCACCACGCTGTTTTCAGGCCAGTCGGGTGTGGGCAAGACCTCGCTGCTCAACGCCCTTGTTCCCGACCTGGATCTGCGCACCTCCGAGCTGTCGAGAGTCACCGGCAAGGGGCGTCACACCACCACCACGGCCAGCGCGTATCCGTATCACGACAACGCCTGGCTGATTGACACGCCCGGCGTGTGGGAATACAGCCTGTGGGCCATGCCCCTGCACGAGCTGCAGCGCGGCTTTCCCGAATTCCACAAGGCCCCGAAGTGCCGGTTCCGCGACTGCAGCCACCGCTCCGAGCCCGGCTGCGGCGTGGCGGCCGCCGTCGACAGCGGCCTGGTGGCCCAATTTCGCCACCAGGCCTGGATAAGGCTTCTGGACGAGCAAAACAGGCTGGCGCGCAGCCACTCCTGACCTGATCCCGGCCAAACGGCCACTACCACGGCAGGCGTTCGCCATTGGCGTGCCAGAAGCCGTCGCTGTTGTCCATGTTCAGCTCGTCAATGCGGCGCACAAGGCCGGCGGCCGCCTCTTCGGGGCCGACATCTCCCTGCCCGCGCGTCATGTCGGTGCGCACAAAACCCGGATGCAAAAGCGCCACGGCGATATTACGGTCTTTCAGCTCGTGGGCCAGCGTCACCCCGGCCATGTTCACAGCCGCCTTGGACATGCGATAGGCCCAGTGGCCGCCGGATGAATTGTCATCTATGGAACCCATGCGGCTGGTCAAAATGGCAATCTTGCTGTCGTTGCGCAAATGATTGATCAGCGCGCGAGTGACTCTCAGCGGCCCCAGCGCATTGACCTCGTACTGCTTGCGCCAGCTGTCGAGCTCATCCTCAATGCCGTTGAGCGAACTGGCCCCGCCAATGCCGGCATTGTGGATCAGCAGGCTGATTCGGTGCCCACGCAGATTGTTGGCCAGCTGCCGCAGACTGTCTCCCCGGCTGACATCAACGCCCTCTTCAATCTGAACATCAAGCGAATGGAGCTCGGGCGATGCTGTCCGGCACGCGCCGATCACCTGGTAGCCGCGGTCTTTCAACTGGCGGGCCAGCGCCAGGCCAATGCCCCGGTTTGCGCCGGTAATCAATGCTGTTTCCATGGCTTTTCAATGTCCTTCTTGGGTTGAATGACTTATGCTACTATTTTGAGCACTGTTTGCCGCCGTCAAGGCGGCAAATCGAGGGCATAACCAGAGGAGGCGCAAAAGTGCGCAAAATTCCACGCAAGCTGGTTTTGGGGGCAGCTTTGATTTGTTTCGCGGCAGGAGCCGCCGCTTCCGGCGACATCCTGCTGATCCAGAAAGTTGAAGAAAGCATGCTGCATGATCTGCCGGGCAACGGCTTGAGCAAACAGCAGGTCGAGCAGCGCTACGGGCCGCCCAATGCCAAACGCAATGCCGTGGGCGATCCGCCCATCAGCCGTTGGGAATACAATGACTTCAGCGTGTATTTTGAACATGACCTGGTCATAGAAAGCGTGCTGGTGGCCGAAGCGGTGCCGGCCCGACAGCGACCCTGACCCTGTCACCGGGCTGGTCTGCCGGCCCGGCTGGTTCAACAACTGCAGTGGCACTCTGCCAGGGGCGTATTGCCGCAGCCATCACCAGTGGATTCCGCGCATCAGCGAGGCAAACGCCAGCTGTTCCCGGGTTGCTTCGCCGTCGCCCGACTTTTCCCCCGCGGCAGCGGCTGAATCGGGAAACATCCTGAACGCGGAGTTCATGATGATTTCAGATGCCTTGGGCGCCACCGCATGCAGCACCTGGGCAAAGGTTCCCAGCCGCGTGGCAATGCGCTGCGGACGGTAGATCACCGCCTGCTTGATCATGTCGGCGGCATCTTCCGGCGTGATGGTTGGCACGTGATCATATATTTTGGTGGGCGCAATCATCGGCGTGCGCACCAGCGGCATGTTGATGGTGGTAAACGCCACGCCCGTATCCGAAAACTCGGACGCAGCGCAGCGCGAGAAGGCATCCAGCGCCGCCTTGGACGCCACATAGGCCGAAAACCGGGGCGCGTTGGACAGCACTCCGATGGACGAGATATTGATGACCTGCCCGCCGCCCTGCTCGACCATGCCCGGTAAAAAACCCATGATGAGCTTGAGTGAGCCAAAATAATTGAGCTGCATCAGCCGCTCGTAATCATGAAAGCGGTCATAGGAAAGCTGAATGGAGCGCCGGATGGAGCGGCCGGCATTGTTGATCAGAATATCAACGCCGTCATGGTCTTCAAGAATCCGGTCGACCAGCTTTTGAGCCTTGCCCATGTTGGACAGGTCACAGGTGTAATAGCTGGCACTTCCTCCGTCGGCCTCAATTTCGGACAATGTTTCCTTAAGCTTTTCCTCACCACGGGCAACCAGAATCACTCGTGCGCCGGCACGTGCCATCATCAGGGCCGTGGCGCGCCCGATGCCCGATGACGCACCGGTAACAACCACCGTCTTGCCCTTGACCTGACCGGACAGGGAGCGATCGATAAACAGCTCGGGATCAAGATGGCGCTCCCAGTAGTCCCAGATGACCCACGCATAATCTTCAAGGCGCGGCACCTCAATACCGGATCCTCTGAGGGCTTTTTCGGTATCGCGATTGTCAAAGCGGGTTGGATAATTGAACATGCCAAGCACATCAACGGGGATGCCCAGGTCATCCAGCACCTGGCTGATGATGCGGCGCACCGGCGGCAGCATGGTCAGCCCCTGCTTGACCGGCGCCGGAATAAAGCTGAACAGCCGCGCATCAAGGCGCATGCTCATCAGTGGCGCGTGGGCAGCCTGGGCAAACAGGTTCATGACGCGACCAATGCGTTCCGGCCGGGGATCGGTCAGATGAAAACACTGTCCGTCCAGGTCACTCTTGTGAGCAATGTGGTCCATTGCCCGGGCAACATAATCCACCGGCACAATATTGATGCGGCTGCCCTCCAGCCCCAGGGTGGGCACCCACGGCGGCAGCATGCGGCGCATTTTCTGAATCAGCCTGAAGAAATAGTACGGCCCGTCGATCTTGTCAATCTCGCCGGTTTTGGAATGCCCAACCACAATTCCCGGCCGGTATATGCGCCACGGGATCCGGCATGTTCGACGCACCAGCCCCTCCGCCTCGTGCTTGCTGCGAAAGTACGGGTGTGAAAGTCCCTCGGCCTCTTCGAACATGTCTTCGCGAAATGTGCCGCGATACAGTCCGGCCACGGCAATTGACGAGGTGTGATGGAAACAGCCCGCCCTGATTTTTTCAGCAAGGGCAATGGCGTGGCGGGTGCCCTCGATATTGGCCGTCTCATTGCTTTGGCTGTCGGCAGCCATGTCATAAATCGCGGCCAGGTGAAAAAAATGGCTGATTTTTTCGTCAAGCTTTTCTGCATCGGCCGTGGAAACCCCCAGCGCCGGGCGGGTCAGATCACCGGTTACAGCGGTCAGCCGCTTTTTGCTTTCCGGCCAGCGCTCGGCCACCAGCG
>DATGTG010000173.1:0-2330 GCA_035301965.1 Wenzhouxiangella sp.
TTGATGCTGCCTGGCAGGCCGAAGCGCGCAGCGCCTGGCAAAAGAACCCGTCGCAGACCCGTCCGCAGTTTCTCGAGGGGCTGGTGCCGCTGGAAGAATATCTGGACGGCAGCGGGCTGATGGTGTTTGAAAGCGCCGACATGCTCGACAGCCTGCGCATTGCCGACCTGGCCGGTGAATTTGATCTCAAGCCCTGGATGGTTGGCCACGGCCGTGAATATCAGCGCCTGGACAGCCTGGCCGAAACCGGCCTGGGGCAGATTCTGCCGCTGGATTTTCCCGACGCGCCCGATGTTGACGGCAATGACCGGGACATCAGTCTGATTGAGCTGCGCCACTGGCAGGCGGCGCCTGAAAACCCGGCGCGGGTGATCGAATCCGGTCTGCCGGTGGTGTTTACCAGCCATCCGCACGGCAGCGCAAATGCGCTCTATGACAATCTGGCCCGCGCGCTGGAAAACGGCCTGGACGCCGAAGCGGCGCTGGCGGCCCTGACCACGGAACCGGCCAAAATGCTGGGCCTGGACGACAGGCTGGGGCGCCTGGCGCGGGGCTATATCGCCAATTTCATTGTGGTTGAAGGCGAGCTGATGACCGAATCGCCGGTAATTCGCGAGGTGTGGATTGACGGCAGGCAGCACGTTCTGGGCGAGTTTGAACCGCCCGAGGTGGAGCCGGCCGGAAAATGGGACCTGGTGATGAAAACCGGCGAGATGGGTGACATTGAAGCCGAGCTGAAACTGAGCGGCAAGGCGCCGGTGCTGTCGGGCGAGTTTGTCGTCATGGGCATGCCGGTGCCGCTGGCCGAGGCGCGGGTGTCGGGCAAGCGCCTGAAAGTGCGCATTGACGGCGCCGGCCTGGGCATGCCCGGCAACATCAACTTCAGCCTGGATATTGACGGTGAGCGCGCAACGGGCAAGGGCTCCAGCCCCATGGGCAGCTTTGGTCTGAGCGCGCGCCGCACCAGCGGCCCCGACAACGATGAGGATTCGGCATGAAAAAACTGACCGCAATTGTTTTGACCGCCGCCCTGACCGGATTTTCGGCCGGCCTGTTTGCCCACGACATCGAGGCGTGGAACAGCGCCATTCCCGACCAGCCCGACCACGTTCTGCTGCGCGGCGCCACGGTGTGGACCGCCGGCGATGACGGCATTCTTGAAGAGACCGATGTTTTGCTCAGGCGCGGGAAAATACGCCGGGTTGGCAAGGATCTTAAAGCGCCGCGCGGCGCGGTGGAAATTGACGCTTCGGGCCGCCACATCACGCCCGGGCTGATCGACGCCCACTCGCACGCTGCCGTGGTTGGCGGCGTCAACGAGGCCACCCTGATCAGCACCGCCATGGTGGGCATTGAGGATGTCATCGACGCCGAGTCCATCCACATCTACCGCCAGATGGCCGGCGGGCTGACCACCATGCAGGTGATGCACGGCTCGGCCAACGCCATAGGCGGCCGCAACATCATTCTCAAGCTGCGCTGGGGCGCCGATCCCGAGGGGCTGAAGGTTGACGGCCAGCCGGGCGTGATCAAGTTTGCCCTGGGCGAAAACCCCAAGCAGAGCAACTGGGGCAGTGCGGGCGGGCGTTATCCCGACACCCGGCCCGGTGTGGCGCAGATCATTGACGAGAAATTTCAGCAGGCCGAGCAGTACCGGCGCGACCGGGACAATGCTCAGGGCACGGTTCCGCACCGCAGGGATATTGAAATGGAGGTGCTGCTGGGCATTCTCGATGGCGACATTCACGTTCATTCGCACGGCTACCGGGCCGACGAAATGCTGGAGCTGATGCGCATTGCCGAGCGGCATGATTTTCGCATCCAGACGCTGCAGCACGTGCTCGAGGGCTACAAGATCGCCGATGAAATGGCCGAGCACGGCGCCGGCGGCTCGAGCTTTTCCGACTGGTGGGCATACAAATACGAGGTTTTTGACGCCATTCCCTACAACGGCGCCATCATGCATGATCGCGGCGTGCTGACCAGCTTCAGCTCCGACGATGCCGAGCTGGCGCGGCGCATGAACCTTGAAGCCGCCAAGGCGGTGCGCTACGGCGGGCTGGACGAACACGAGGCGCTCAAGCTGGTGACCGCCAATCCGGCAGCCCAGCTTGATTTGGCTGACCGCATTGGCCGCGTTGCCGAAGGACTGGATGCCGATGTGGTGCTGTGGAGCGGCCACCCGCTCAAATCCTCCAGCCGCGTTGACCAGACCTGGATAGACGGCCGGCTTTATTTTGACCGCCAGCGCGATCTGGAACAGCGCGAGGCCTGGGAAGCGGAGCGGCGCCGCCTGATTGAGCTGGCGCGCGCCGGAGACGGGGGCGACG
>DATGTG010000174.1:0-4925 GCA_035301965.1 Wenzhouxiangella sp.
GACATGGTGATGCCAGGTGACAACGTTCAGATGGCTGTTGAGCTGATTGCTCCTGTTGCCATGGAGACGGGTCTGCGTTTTGCGATTCGCGAAGGCGGTCGTACCGTGGGCGCCGGCGTGGTCGCAAAGATCGTCGAGTAAGAGACAGTGTGAATGGGCGCCGGCCAGCTGGCCGGCGCCCGGAATTTGAGATAGGCGAGTAGCTCAACTGGCAGAGCAGCGGTCTCCAAAACCGCAGGTTGGGGGTTCGAGTCCCTCCTCGCCTGCCACCGGATTGATCAGGGCAAACAATGGCTGCTGAAAAAACTTCTGCGCGCGATTACATACTATGGATTCTCGGTCTGCTGATTGCGGCGGCCGGGATTTATGCTTTCTACGAGTTCGCTGGGCAGGTCATCACTCCGGTTCGTGCCTTGGGCATGCTGGCAGCCATTGTGGTTGGCGCTTTGGTTGTGTCAAAAACCGTGCGCGGGCGCGACTTCTTTCTGTTTCTTAAAGAAGCCGATGTCGAACGCCGCAAGGTCGTATGGCCGACGCGTAACGAGACCTTGCAGACCACGCTGGTTGTCATCGTCATCACCTTGATCGTTGCGTTTTTGCTGTTTCTTATGGATGCGGTCTTCGGTTGGGTGGTGCGCCACCTGATCGGTTCGGGAGGCGGATGATGGCCAAGGAATGGTACGTCGTCCATGCCTATTCCAACTATGAGAAGGCAGTCAAGCGCGCGCTCGAGGATCGCATCCGGCGCGCCGGGATGGAAGACCAGTTTGGCGAAATTCTGGTGCCCACCGAAGAGGTGGTCGAGATGCGCAAGGGCGTGAAGCGCAAAAGCGAGCGCAAGTTCTTCCCCGGCTACGTGCTGGTGGAGATGGAAATGAATGACGATACCTGGCACCTGGTCAAGTCCGTGCCCAGGGTCATGGGCTTTATCGGCGGGCGTCAGGACAGCCCCACGCCCATCAGCCAAGCCGAAGCCGATGCCATATTGCAGCGGGTTCCGGATGGAGCCGACAAGCCCAGGCCGAAGGTGCTGTTTGAGCCGGGTGAAATGGTGCGCGTGACCGAAGGGCCGTTCAACGACTTCAGTGGCGTTGTTGAGGAAATCAACTACGAAAAAAGCCGGTTGCGCGTGGCGGTATCCATTTTTGGCCGCTCAACGCCGGTGGAGCTCGACTTTACGCAGGTTGAAAAGCTCTGAATCCGCCTGTTGGGCGGGTGGATGATGAATGAATTCGGCGGGTGCGCCAGTGGGCGCGCCCGGTATGAAAACAGACGGGGAGCCGCATGCCTGCGTGGCACGGCGCTTGGACCCGAGGAGAAAGTGACATGGCCAAGAAAGTCAAGGGATATGTAAAGCTCCAGGTGCCTGCCGGCCAGGCCAATCCGAGCCCGCCAGTCGGGCCGGCGCTGGGCCAGCATGGCGTCAATATCATGGAGTTTTGCAAGGCGTTCAACGCCCAGACCCAGCAGGTGGAGCCGGGTTTGCCCATTCCTGTCGAGATTACCGTATTCAACGACAGCAGTTTCAGCTTCATCACCAAAACACCGCCTGCTTCGGTGCTGTTGCGCAAGGCTGCGAATATCAAGAAGGGGTCGGGCGAGCCGCACACCAACAAGGTGGGCAAGGTGACCCGCGCCCAGCTTGAGGAAATTGCCAAAACCAAGGAGCCCGACCTGACTGCGGCCGACCTTGACGCGGCTGTGCGCACCATTGCCGGTAGCGCACGCAGCATGGGCATTGATGTGGAAGGAGTTGAGTGATGGCCAGATCAAAGAGAATTCGCGCCATTCATGAACAGGTTGAGCCTGGCAAGGTCTATGAAGTCGATGAGGCGCTGGGTCTTCTCAGGTCGCTGAGCAAGGTCAAGTTTACCGAGTCGGTTGATGTTGCCGTGCGGCTGGGCGTGGATCCGCGCAAGTCTGACCAGACCGTACGCGGTGCGCTGGTGCTGCCCCACGGAACCGGAAAAACCGTGCGCGTGGCCGTGTTTGCCCAGGGCGATAACGCCGAAAAGGCCAAGGCGGCCGGTGCCGACATCGTGGGCATGGAAGACCTGGCCGAAACCATTCAGGGCGGGCAGATCGATTTTGATGTCTGTATTGCCACCCCGGATGCCATGCGCATTGTCGGGCGTCTCGGCCAGATTCTGGGGCCGCGTGGCCTGATGCCCAACCCCAGGGTGGGTACCGTGACCACCGATGTTGAGTCGGCGGTTGGCGATGCCAAAGCCGGGCAGGTTCAGTACCGCACCGACAAGGGCGGGATTGTGCATGCCACCATTGGCAAGGTTGATTTTGAGGTGGATGCGCTGCGCGAAAATCTGCAGGCGCTGGTGAGCGAGCTGGTGCGCGTCAAGCCGCCATCATCGCGAGGACACTATTTGCGCAAGATCGCGGTGTCCACCACCATGGGTCCGGGGCTGGCTGTTGATTCTGCCAGCCTGGGCATCTGATTGAGTTTTTCCTGAACGGCGCCTGGCGCCTGTTCAGCCTGTAGGTTTTCGACAGGTTGGCAATTGTCGAGCAAAGCGCCCGCACTGCGGGCGTGACGAGCTGACATTGCGCCTGTCGGAAGCGGGCACTTGCTTCGGTTTCATTGACTGGAGCGCCCGTCAAAGACCGCGGGTCGGGGCCGATTTTGGTCACGGTAATGGTAGCAGCCGCCCGCGCAGATGGTGAGCCCGATCAGCCCGTCAATTCGGGATGGCGGCCGCCAAGGGCCACGGCAAAAGCTGTGGATGACAGACAGCATTCCTTCAGGGAAAGCTGCATAACCCGAAAAGCATGTGCTTTTCTTAACGGAGGTAGCCAATGGCGCTCACATTTGAGCAAAAAAAGGCTGTGGTGGCCCAGGTCGCTGATGCGGCACGGACCGCCCACTCTGCAGTTGCTGCAGAGTACCGCGGGATGACCGTAAGCGAAATGACCGAGCTGCGCCAAAAGGGGCGCGAGGGCGGTGTATTCGTCAAGGTTGTCAAGAACACGCTGATGAGGCGGGCCGTTGAGGGCACGGACTTTGAATGCATGAGCGAAAGCCTGGCCGGGCCGCTGCTGTATGCGTTTTCCATGGAAGATCCGGGGGCGGCTGCCCGCCTGGTCAAGGACTTTTCCAAGGAAAACGAAAAGCTGGTGGCGCGCCTGGTGGCTGTGGGTGCCGAGCTGCACGATGTCAGTGAGCTTGAACGACTGGCCAGTCTGCCAACCCGCGATCAGGCCATTGCCATGCTGATGGGCGTCATGAAGGCGCCGATCGAGAAGTTCGTTCGCACTCTTGCCGAGCCGCACGCCAAGCTTGTTCGAACCGTTGCCGCGGTGCGCGACAGCAAGCAGGCCGCTTGAAAACCGCCGGACAGCTGAAGGCTGCTGGTCCGGCATTCTGCCGGCTGGCTCGTCTGAAGACAGGTCCTGGGCTGGGCCGGCTTTGATTTAACCGAATTGATTATTATTACTGGAGCTGAAAATGGCCGTTTCAAAAGAAGATATTCTCGAGACAATCTCTGAAATGAGCGTGATGGATGTTGTTGAGCTCATCGAAGCCATGGAAGAGAAGTTTGGTGTTTCTGCTGCCGCGCCTGTTGCGGTCGCCGCTGGTGCTGCTGCGGGTGGCGATGCCGCTGCCGCGGAAGAGCAGACCGAGTTTGACGTCATCCTTGCCAGCTTTGGCGACAAGAAGGTTGCCGTCATCAAGGCTGTTCGTGGAATTACCGGTCTGGGCCTCAAGGATGCCAAGGATCTGGTTGAGAGTGCACCGGCACCTATCAAGGAAGGCATTGAGAAAGACGAAGCTGAAGACATCAAGAAGCAGCTGGAAGAAGCAGGTGCGACCGTCGAGGTCAAGTAATCGCCCTGTGATTTCAGCCAACTGACGGGAACAGGGCTGGGTGCCGACAGGGCGCCCGGCCCGTTCCTGTTTGCGCCGCGTCTGCGGCCGCTGCCCAGGATGTGCCCGGGTGCCATGGCAGCATTGTATTGAAAGTCCCGGCCGATGCAACACCAGGTGAGAAGAACGCTCATGAGCTACTCTTTCACGGAAAAGAAGCGAATTCGCAAAAGTTTCGAGCAGCACCCCCAGGTGCTGGAGGTGCCGTTTCTGCTGGCCACCCAAATCGAATCATACAAGCAATTTCTTCAGCTCGGAATACGTAGGGACAGACTGGGAGAAACCGGTTTGCATGGCGCCCTGAGCTCAGTTTTTCCGATTACAAGCTATTCGGGCAACGCGGCGCTGGAGTATGTCAGCTATGAGCTGGGCGCTCCCGAGTTTGATGTTGCCGAATGCAAGCTGCGTGGCTTGAGCTACACCGCGCCGCTGCGCGTAAAGGTGCGCCTTGTGATCTATGACAAGGCGAGCAAGGCCAAGAACAAGCGCATCAAGGAAGTCAAGGAGCAGGATGTCTATATGGGCGACCTGCCGCTGATGACCGATACCGGCACCTTTATTGTCAATGGCACCGAGCGCGTCATTGTCAACCAGATGCACCGTTCGCCGGGTGTGTTTTACGACCATGACAAGGGCAAGACCCATTCCTCGGGCAAGCTTCTGTATAACGCCCGCGTGATTCCGTATCGCGGCTCATGGCTCGATTTTGAGTTTGACCCCAAGGACTGCGTCTTTACACGTATTGATCGCCGCCGCAAGCTGCCGGCCACCATTTTGCTGCGTGCGCTGGGCATGGGCGACGAAGAGATCCTTGACCATTTCTTTGACAAGACCCGGGTGAATTTGCGCAAGGGCGATGCCCGGATCGATCTGGTGGCCGAGCGTCTGCGTGGCGAGACCGCCCTGCAGGATTTCAAGGACGATGACGGCAATGTGATTGTCGCCAGGGGCAAGCGCGTTACGGCCCGTCACGTCAAGCTGATTGACAAGGCGGGTATCAAGAGCCTTGATGTTCCGGACGAATACCTGCTCGGCAAGATTCTGG
>DATGTG010000175.1:0-6975 GCA_035301965.1 Wenzhouxiangella sp.
CATCTGGCCGGCGATGAAATCATTGTGGCCAGGGGACAGGTCAGGTTTGACGATTATCGCGGTGGCTTCAGAATTGTTGCCGACGAAGTCTACAGCGTGGATGAGGCGCGCGAAAAGTTTGCGCGCCGGGTGGAAATTACCATCAACCGGTCAGATGAAGTGCTGGTGCAGGACCTGGCCGCTGCCCTGCGCCCCTACCGCGGCGGAGACACGCCGGTTGTCATTCAGTACCGCAACCGCCAGGCGCGTGCGGTGGTGACGCTTGGCGATGGCTGGAAGGTTGCGCCATCTGCCGAGCTGATGGCCGCCCTGGGCGGCGTTGAAAAGGTGGAGTCGGCCAGGCTGCGCTATTGACAGACCCTTGACCGGCCTGTCGGGCAGTCAGTAGCCGACCACTTCGGCCTGGCGGCTGACCAGCAGCTGCCCCGTGGTGTAGCAGGCGTTCAGGAATGCAGCGATGTTTTCTGCCGCCTCGCCCGATTCCCGGTGCAGCTCGTCAACGCCCATGGGCGCGCGAATCAATATGCGCGCAAGCTTTGCAAAACGGTCATTTTCCATGGCTTCGCCAGGCGCCTGGGTCAGCATGAAGGTGGCCTCTCCGGCAAGATCGGGGTGCAGCCGCCCGCGTGACTGGGCCAGGCCGGCAAACCACTTCAGTTCCCTGAGCGGACGCCTGACCTCGCTTTCGACCTCGGCCACCAAATCACTGCTTGAAACCGGATGGCCGTCATCCGCGCTGATCAGCTGGGCAAACATCTGCGGCTTCATGTCGCTCAGCGGGCCGTCAAAAAACCAGCTGCCCGAGCCGGGGTCAATAATCAGCCGGGGCCAGCCGCTGGGCTGGAGCATGACCGGGCTGGTCCAGGTTTGCCGCCGAAGATGCTCGGCCAGCGTGGCCATGCCCGAGTCGGCGGGCCTTTCCATGCTCAGCCACTGGTGGCCGTTTTCAGCGACAATTTCCGGCTGCGTTTCCGTTTGTGAAGCGTCCTGGTCCTCGGGCTCGTCAAACGTCTTCAAAAGATCAAGAAATGCCCTTGATCTCAATGGTTTGCGCAGAACCCTGTCCGCCGCAAAGTCGCGTCGGGCCGTCAGGGCCACGGGTCGCTTGCCCCGTTCGCGCAAGGCCAGCCACAGCGTCTCGCCCTCCTGCGAGTCAACATCAACAACTGTGAGGTCCCCACCCTGCTCTTCTGTAACCTGCCACCCCCTTCCGTCGTCGCGGCTGCCGGCTATTGCAAGCAGTGAACGCATGACTGTGCGTTCCCTGGCGCCGGCTGACAGTACGGAAACCTTAAGGGTCTCAGGCATGACCCGTCTCCTTCATGCATTTGCCGAGTCTTCAGCATACGGGGGAGCGTCTGAAAACCCAAGCAAAATCAGCGCGAAGCGGGTCACACTTCCAGAGGAATTCGTTATCACCAATGGCCTTGCAGCCCGTTTGGTCAACAAGTGAGCGCCGCTTGATTAGCCGAGTCTGTCTGAGCCGTCCGTTTTTGTCTGGCCATCAAGAATGGAACGGCGCAGCTCGGCGGCTGCCTCCTCGGCAAGGTCAACGGTCATGCTGCGGGCCGGCCTGGCTATCCGGGCGCCATGTGAGCGAATGATTCTTCCCGCCTCAAGCAGAATTTCCTCGCGCTGCTGCAGCCAGGTGGCCCATATGGTTGTTTTTGTAAAGCAGTAGATCATGATGTCCAGGGAGCTTTCACCGTAGCCGTCAAAGTTGATCAGCGTGGACTGGGTGGTGTCTATGGCCTCGTGGCCGGTGATGTATTCCCTGATGTCGCCGACGATGCGGTCAATTGCATCAAAGTCGTCCAGGCTCACGCCGATGGTGGCGCTGATCTGCCGGTGGCTCATGCGCGACGGGTTTTCCAGGGTCATGGTGGTGAACATGGCGTTGGGCACGTACATCGGTCTTTTGTCAAACTTGCGGATGGTCGTGATTCGCCAGTCTATTTTTTCAACAATCCCCTCGATTTCCCGATCGGGGGAACGCACCCAATCGCCCACCGAAAAGGGCCTGTCCATAAACACGGTGAAGCCGCCAAAAAAGTTGGCCAGCAAGTCCTGTGCAGCCATGCCCACCGCAATGCCGCCCACGCCGCCGGCCGCCAGCAGGCCGGAAATGGGTATGTCGAGCACGCTCAGCGCCGTGAGGGTACCGGTAATGATGAAAGCTATGCGCACGATGCGTGCCAGCGCCGTGACGGTGGTGACATCCACATGCTCGTTCTTGCGCCGGCGGCTGTCGACAAATGCGCGCTCGAAGCCGTTGGTCAGCCTGAAGAAAAACCAGGTGGCGGCAACGACCAGCCCAAGCTGCTGGGCAATATTCAAAAAACCGGCGTCAAAAACAAACACGTCGCTTCTTGGCGAAAACACTCGCGCCGCCATGACAGTGCCCTGCCACCAGATCAACAGGGAAAAGGGGCGCTTGCCTGCATGGACAAAAGCATCGTCCCACAAGTGCTCGCTTTTGAGAGCGGCCCGGTCCAGGTAGTTGATCAGAAATCGGAAAGCCAGCTCAAGCAGCAGCGCGGCAAGGATGATTGCAAACACTTCAATCAGCCAGACCGGCAGCCCGGCCAGGTTGCCCAGCTTTTCAAACGGTTGTTCCATGAGTACTCCTTGGAAGTTCAGGCTGTTCCGGCCTGGCGGCACAGGGCCTTGAGAGACTTGCGCCAGGCCTGCAGTTCAGGGACCTGCGCCTGTTCTGCAAGGCTGGCCAGGGGGCGCCCGTACAGGGCTTGCAGACCAGCTCCCGACTTGTATGAAAGCGTGCTGTCCTCGAGCAGCTCGCGCACCGCTTGCGGGCAGCAGGCAAGCACCGCGTCACAACCCGCCTCAAGCGCGGCGCTGATGCGCTCGCCCAGCGTGCCGGCCGCGGCGGCGCCGGCCATGTCCAGGTCGTCGGATATCACCAGCCCCTCAAAGCCGATTTGGCGCTTGAGCACATCATTGATCCAGAATGATGAAAAACCAGCCGGACTGTCGTCGGCGTCCGGGTAGCGCACGTGCGCCATCATGATGCTGTCAAGGCGTTCCGACAGCTGCCTGAAGGCGGACAGATCAGGCGCCATCGCCTCGAGTTTCCTGTCATCGGTCACAACGCCGTGATGGGTGTCGGCCGCGACCGAGCCGTGCCCGGGAAAATGCTTGCCGCAGGTGCGCATGCCGGCATCTTTCATGCCGGCCAGGTACCAGGCTCCAAGGTCGGCGATCACATCGGGGTCGGGCGAGAAGGCCCGGTCGCCGATGGCGGCACTGCCGCGATCAAGATCCAGCACCGGCGCAAAGCTGATATCAACGCCGTGGCCCAGCACTTCGGCAGCCATGACGCGGCCGTGCCGGTAGGCCAGGTCCCGGGCCCGGTCCGGCTGGCGTTCATGCCAGCGCCCCAGCACGGCAGGGGGCGGCAGCGGCGTGAAGCCGGCCCTGAAACGCTGCACCCGGCCGCCTTCCTGGTCAACGGCCACCAGCAGGCGCGGTGACCGCAGCGAGCGGATCTCGGCGGTCAGCGCCCTGAGCTGGTCTGGTGACTGGTAGTTTCTGGAAAACAGAATGACGCCGCCAACAGCCGGGTGCATCAGTACAGACCTGTTTTCCGTGTTCAGCTCAAGGCCGTCAATGCCAACAACCAGCGGCCCCAGCGGGATTTCTTCAGTACTCATGGACGCTCAAACAGTGCAATGGATTCGGTGTGGGCCGTATGGGGGAACATGTCGGCAATGCCGGCCCCGACCAGCCTGAAGCCGTGGCGGTCGACCAGCGCGCCGGCATCGCGCGCCAGAGTGGCGGGGTTGCACGACACATACACCACGCGACGAGCGCCCGAGCTGGCAATAACCGGCAGAACCTCGAGCGCGCCGCTGCGCGGCGGATCAATCAGTGCGGCATCAAAGCCGGCGCGGTACCAGTCCTGGGCCGATACGTCGGTCGTAAGGTCGGCAACGGCCCAGTCAGCATTGTCGATGCCGTTGTGCCCGGCATTTTTTCTGGCCGCTTCAATCAGGGCCGGCTCACCTTCCACGCCGGTCACCCGTCCGGCCCGGGTTGCCAGCGGCAGGGTGAAATTGCCCAGCCCGCAAAACAGGTCGAGGACCCGGTCATCGGCTTCCAGGGCCATCAGCTCCACGGCCCGGCTTACCAGCGCCCGGTTGATTTTCGCATTGACCTGAATGAAGTGCTGCGGGCTGAAATTCATCGTCAA
Organism: Wenzhouxiangella sp.; assembly: GCA_035301965.1. Taxonomy (GTDB): domain Bacteria; phylum Pseudomonadota; class Gammaproteobacteria; order Xanthomonadales; family Wenzhouxiangellaceae; genus Wenzhouxiangella. Next base: position 4,211 of record DATGTG010000175.1, read on the forward strand.
ATCAAACTCATCCAGCCGATAGCTCAACTGATGGTTCTGCGGCCACAAAAGATGAACCGTGTCCGGCCCCTTGGGCTGCAGGTAAATGGCAATGCCGTTATCGTCGGACCAGCGCCTGAGCAGCATAAGGTCATCGGTCGAGAACGGCTCCATGTGGCGAACAATCATGGCTGCTGAATCATCGCCGTTGGCGGTTTCAATCTGCGGAATGGAATCGGCAATCGACAGCTGGCCCATCAGATTCGACAGATCCATCAGCCGCTGGCCAAAAGCCGGATGCAAAACGCGGCAGTCCTCAATATCGGCCACATAGCGCCCGCGCGGTTCGCGAAAACCGACCAGCACCCTGCCCTTGGCGCGCACCTGGCGAACGCTCAAGCGGCTGCGGCGACGATAGTGCCAGGGGCCGGATGAGATTGGCGCCCACCACTGTTCCGGCTCCACGCCGCCAATGCGCTCAAGGTTGTCCGCCAGCCGCTTGTGCTTCCACTTCAGCTGGGCGCCGGCTTCCAGATGCTGCAGTGCGCAGCCGCCGCAGCGCTCAAACCAGGGACACGGCGGTTCCACCCGGTCGGGCGAAGGGTTGGTGACTTCTTCACACAGCGCCTCATCAAAACGGCGATGGCGGCCGGTCAGGCGTGCCGCAACGGTTTCGCCTGGCAGGGCCCCGCGCACAAATACCGCCTTGTCGTTGTGGTGGCCCACGCCCCGTCCGTCATGCGACAAATCGGTAATCTCAAGGGAAACGGGCTCGGTTGGCAGGCGCCGTCGTTTTCGTGCCATAGGTTCGCTATTGCCTTGCTGGTGTGCGGATCAGTTGTCTACTTTTGGACCCAGCTGCCGCTGTCATCCTGGTAATACCAGCCGGACTTCGCGTTGGCGACCCACTGCCGGCCAAAGGTTTCGCGAATGTCCGATTCCCACTCCGGGTGGCCGTTGGCAACGGCTATTTCACGGTAGACGGCATTGCGGTCGGAATTTTCTTCCTTGACCACTTTTTCAAGCTCGCGCCGTTCGGCCAGTCCCACAGCGGCCCGATCGCGAATTTCCACCAGCCCGTCGTTTGCAAAGCCGATGGCGCCGGCATCAAACCAGCCGGCAAGGTGCTGGCGCTGGCGCTCGGTCATGCGGTCCTTGATGGCCCGGATCTGCGGGGTATCAATGTCGATATCGGGGCTTTGCGCATGGGCCATGCCAACGGGGGAAAGCGCCAGCCACCAGGAACCATTGGCCGCCATTCCACTTCCGGAAGGCGCCGGAGGCAGCTCCTCATCGCCCAGCACGTCGCGTATAAACCGGTCGGCAGCGCGCTCGGCCGCCGCTTCTGGAAAATAGACGTTGATAGTGACACAGGCTGCCAAAATGAAGGTAACGGCCAGGGCCGCAACAGAATAAAACCGGTGCATGAACGAGCCTCCTGGGATATTTCTGAAGTCTTGCTGACAATGGCCGCAAGCGGCTGAATAATTGATGAACAGTTTACCCTGTTCAGACAGCGGCCAGCGCATCGGCAAGCGTTTTGAAACCACGCAGCATGATGCGTGTACGTACGCCGCGCGTGTTGGCTTCGGGCACCAGCGCCTGGTCAAAGCCCTGGCCGGCGGCTTCGCGCAAACGCTCCTCGCCGTTGTAAACGGGTCTGAGCTCACCGGCCAGGCCCACTTCACCAAAAGCCACCAGTCCGCTCGGGAGCGGCTTTTCGCGCAATGAGGACTTGAGCGCCAGCGCAATGGCCAGATCGCTGGCTGTTTCGGTTACGCGCAGGCCGCCGGCCACGTTGACGAAAATATCCTGGTCACCAATGGCAATGCCGGCATGGCGGTTCATGACCGCCAGCAGCATGGCCAGCCGGTTGGGGTCTATGCCCACTGCCACGCGGCGCGGATTGGACAGAGTGGATGGCGCCACCAGCGCCTGAACTTCAACCATCAGCGGGCGCGTGCCTTCACGGGTAACCAGCACACAGCTGCCCGGCGCCGGATCCGACTGGCCCGACAAAAAAATGGCCGACGGGTTGGCCACCGGGCGCAGCCCTTTGCCCGTCATGGCAAATACGCCCAGCTCATTGGCGGCACCAAAGCGATTCTTGACGGCCCTGATCAGCCGGTAGCGACTGCCTGAATCGGATTCGAAATACAAGACGGCATCGACCATATGTTCCAGCACGCGCGGCCCGGCCAGCGCACCTTCCTTGGTGACGTGCCCGACCAGCACCACCGCGCAGCCGGTCTGTTTGGCGTACTGCACCAGGCGGGCGGCGCATTCGCGCACCTGGGCAACGGCGCCCGGCGCCGATGTCAGCGCCTCGGTCCACAGGGTCTGAATGGAGTCGATGACCAGAAACGCCGGCTTGCGCTGCGCGGCGGTGGCAAGAATGACCTCCAAGCTGGTTTCGGTCAGGCAGTCAAGTCGTCCGGGGTTGAGATCAGGCCGCCGGGCGCGCATGGCCACCTGGGCGGCCGATTCCTCGCCGGTGACGTACAGGCTGCCGTGTTTTTCGGCGATGGCGTCCTGGGCCTGCAGCAACAGGGTGGACTTGCCAATGCCCGGATCCCCGCCAAGCAGCACCACCGAACCGGGCACCAGCCCCCCGCCCAGCACGCGGTCGAGCTCGCTCAGCCCCGATGAAAGCCTGGACGCAGCCGATTCGGCCGGAACGTCGGCCAGACTGGTGACGCTGGTCGAGGCGGTTCCGGTCCAGTTGCCGCGCCCTGCCGGGCCGCGTGCGGCTGCAGGGCCGGACACGTTTTCCTCAAGCGTGTTCC
>DATGTG010000176.1:0-8896 GCA_035301965.1 Wenzhouxiangella sp.
GCTTTGGCGGCGTTGGCCACCGCGCTGACCTGTGGAACACCGATGCCGGCAATGATGCGGGTGGTGCAAATTGAGCCCGGCCCCTGCCCGATCTTGACGCCATCGGCGCCGGCCTCGGCCAGCGCCAGTGCGCCCTCGCCCGTGGACACATTGCCGCCAATGATCTGAATGCCGGGATAGTGCTTTTTAAGCCAGCGAATGCGCTCCAGCACGCCCTTTGAATGACCGTGGGCAGTATCCACCACCACAATGTCAACGCCGGCTGCCACCAGGGCGGCAATGCGGTCTTCGGTGTCGCCACCGGTGCCAACCGCCGCACCCACCAGCAGCTGCTCGCTGTCGTCCTTGGCCGAGTTGGGGAAGTCGCGTGATTTCTGAATGTCCTTGACGGTAATCAGGCCGCGCAGTTCGAACTTGTCGTTGACCACCAGAATCTTCTCAATGCGGTGGCGGTGCAGCAGCTCCAGCACCTCGTCCTGGCTGGCGCCCTCGCGCACGGTGACAAGCTTGTCCTTGCGTGTCATGATGTTGCGCACCGGGTCATCGGGCCGGCGCTCAAAGCGCATGTCGCGGCTGGTGACAATGCCGACCAGCTCGCCGCCGTCCACCACCGGCACGCCGGATATATTGTGCTGGCGAGTCAGTTCCAGCACTTCGCGAATGGTGGTGTAAGGGCCAACCGTGTAAGGATCCTGAATGACCCCGGCCTCATATTTCTTGACGATGCGAACCTGGTCGGCCTGCATGTCTATGGGCATGTTCTTGTGAATGATGCCAATGCCACCGGACTGAGCCATGGCAATGGCCAGGCGCGCCTCGGTCACGGTGTCCATGGCGGCGGACGCCAGCGGAATATTGAGCCGGATGTCGCGAGTGATGCGAGTGGTCAGGTCGACATCGCCCGGCAGCACTTCGGAATAGTCCGGAACAAGGGAAACGTCGTCAAAAGTCAGGGCTTCATCAATCAGACGCATGGCAGACAGGCTCCGGCGGGTAAATCGCTCCATTTTAACGCTTTTGCCGGTCGGGCGGCAACGAGCGGCGCAAATCCGCAAAGCCGGCAGATGCTGCAGGGACAGTACGATCGATTTCGGGTGCGCCCCGAAAAGAACAGTGGAGGAATCGTCAGGCGCCGATGGTGAAGCTTTCGCCGCAGCCGCATTCCCCGGTGACGTTGGGATTGCGGAAGCGGAATTCGCGCACCAGGCCTTCTTCGACAAAATCCACCGTGGTGCCGGTGACCATGGGCCGGGCGCGGTCGGATACCACGACCTTGAGCCCGTCCTGTTCCACCACGTGATCGGCCGGATCGATTTCGTTCACCAGCTCAACTTCGTATGCCCAGCCCGAGCAGCCGGTTTTGCGAACATCGATGCGCAGGCCCTGCCCGCCGTCGCGGTCAAGGAACTGGCGCACCCGTTCAACGGCTGCTGGCGTCAGCATGACATTGATGCCGGAAGAGGATACAGAGTGCTTTTCTTGGGTTGTGCGGGTCATGTTGGGTATTATTGCGGCTTGCCCTTGATGTTTCAACAAGAAGGATTCTCATTATCATGCAGATTGCCAGCGTCAGGCAGGTTCTTGACGGCGACATTGCCTGTGGTTCCGAAGTCACGATTCGCGGCTGGGTGCGTACCCGGCGCGACTCCAAGGCCGGTTTTTCTTTCATTCATGTCAACGACGGCTCAGGCCTGAACAATCTGCAGCTGGTTGCCGGCCGTGAACTGCCCAACTACGACAAAGAAATCCGGCGGCTGACCGCCGGTTGCGCCATTGTCTGTCGCGGCAAGGTGGTCGAGTCACGCGGGCGCGGACAAAGCGTGGAAATACAGGCCCAGGACGTTGAAGTGGCGGGCTGGGTGGATGATCCGGACACCTATCCGGTACAGCCCAAAAAGCACAGCTTTGAATTTTTGCGCAGCGTGGCCCATCTGCGCCCGCGCACCAATACATTTGGCGCCGTCACGCGCGTGCGCCACGCCACGGCTCGCGCCATCCACAACTTCTTTGATCAGCGCGGCTATTACTGGGTCAATACGCCCATCATTACCACATCGGACGCCGAAGGCGCCGGCGAGATGTTCAGAGTTTCCAATCTTGACCTGCTCAACCTTCCGCGCACCGAAGACGGCCAGGTTGATTTCAGCAAGGACTTTTTTGGGCATGAGGCGTTTCTGACCGTATCGGGCCAGCTCAACCTTGAAGCCTATTGCCTGGCCTTGAGCAAGGTATACACGTTTGGCCCCACGTTCCGCGCCGAAAACTCGCACACGGCCAGGCATCTGGCGGAATTCTGGATGGTGGAGCCCGAAATCGCCTTTGCCGATCTTGACGACCTGGCTGACATTGCCGAGGACTTTCTGACTGATGTGATTGCCGGCGTGCTCGACCGTTGTGCCGAAGACATGGCATTTTTTGCCGAGCGCATTGATGAAGAAGCGGTTACCCGGCTTGAAAAGCTGGTCAACAGCGAGTTTGTACGCATGGACTATGCCGAGGCCATCGACATTCTCAAGGCTTCAGGCAAGACGTTCGAGTACCCGGTTCACTGGGGGCTGGATCTGCAGACCGAGCACGAGCGCTATCTCACCGAACAGCACTGCAATGGGCCGGTGGTGGTCATGAACTACCCGGATGAGATCAAGGCTTTTTACATGCGCTTGAACGACGACGGGAAAACCGCCGCCGCCATGGACGTGCTGGTGCCCGGCATTGGTGAAATCATTGGCGGCTCGCAGCGCGAGGAACGGCTTGATGTGCTGCGCCAGCGCATGGCCCAGCACGGGCTGGACGAGGCCACCTATCGCTGGTACATGGACCTGCGCCGCTACGGCACCGTGCCTCATTCCGGTTTCGGGCTGGGCTTTGAGCGCCTGCTCAGCTACATGACCGGGCTGGGCAATATTCGTGATGTCATTCCCTACCCGCGCACGCCGGGCCACGCGCCCTTCTAAACGGGATCTTGTGCTGCCCGCCGGCCCGGCTCCGGGCAGGCGGGTGGCCTGTTTGTACAGCAGAGCGGCAATCCGGCCACATAACATACATACATGTATGTATAATGCGCCGGTCTTTCGATTTCCGGCTCGCACAGCCGGCAAAGAAGCCCACGGAGTTTCCTGCAAATGCCCACCCTTCACCGCTTGACCGCCACCATGGGCGGTTTCATTCTTGTGACTGCTACCCTGTTCCTTGCCGCCTGCTCAACGCCCGAGCAGGATCATGAAATGCCGCCTGCGCCGGTCAGATTCGTAACGGTTGAGCCAGCCGATGTCACCATAGAGCAGGAATATGCCGGGCGCGTGCGCGGTTCGCGCGAGGTCGAGATTCGCTCGCGCGTGAGCGGCATTCTGCTAGAGCGCCTGTACGATGAAGGCCAGATGGTGGCTGAAGGCGATGACCTGTTTCTGATTGATCCCGACTCGTATGAGATTGCCGTCAGCCAGGCCGAAGCCGAGCTGGACAACGCCAACGCTCGCTTGAGCCAGGCCGAGCGCGAATGGCGGCGGGTGTCGGGCCTGTATGAGCGTGGTGCGGTCAGCGAGCGCGAACGCGATGACGCCAAGTCAAACCTGCAGCTGGCCGAGGCCGGCATTGCGCTGGCCCGGGCGGGCCTGGCTTCGGCCCAGCTCAACCTGGGCTGGACGCGCGTAAAGGCGCCCATTTCCGGCGCCACCGGCCTGGAAACCGAGTCGGAAGGCAGCCTGGTGGACACCGGCGCCCTGCTGACCACCGTCACCCAGACCGATCCGGCCCACGTGCGCTTTGCCCTGCCGGAAAACGACGCCGCCACCCAAAGGCGGGCGCGTCGCGCCATGGTCGGCAGCAACAGCAATTTTGAGCAGACGGCGCAGCTGATTCTGCCCGACGACAGCGAATACCGGCTTGAAGGCAGCGTTGACTTTACCGATGCCACCATTGACCCGCGCACCGGCAGCGTCAATGCGCGCGCCATTTTCCCCAACCCCGACAACGAGCTTATTCCCGGCCAGTTTGTGCGCATCCGCATGCAAACCCAAAGCCTTGAAAACGTGTTCAGCATTCCGCGCCAGGCCATCAGCCAGGACGGCGACGGCGAGGTGGTTTTTGTGGTTGACGACAGCAACCGGGCCAGCGCACGCCACGTTGACGCGGGCCCGGTCAAGGGTGACCGGCAGATTGTCCTGAGCGGCCTTGAGGCGGGCGACCGCGTGGTTGTGACCGGGCTCAACGGCCTGAGAGACGGCGCAACCGTTGATCCGCATCCGCAGGACGGCGGCGACTCCAACCAGTCCGACGGGCGCTGAAATGCTTAGATTCTTTATTGATCGGCCAATTTTTGCATCGGTCATATCCATCATCATTGTGCTGGCCGGAGCCGCCTCGCTGCGCGCTCTGCCCATCGAACTCTACCCCGATGTGGTGCCGCCCCAGGTGGTGGTTCAGGCCATGTACCCGGGCGCCAGTGGCGAGGTGCTGGCCGACACTGTAGCCGCGCCGCTTGAGCAGGAAATAAACGGCGTTGATGACATGATCTACATGGAATCGACGACCACCGACTCGGGCAGCCTGAGCATTACCGTGTCGTTTGAAATCGGCACCGACCCCGACCAGGCCACCATCAACGTCAACAACCGCGTGCAGGCGGCCCTGCCGCGTATTCCGCAAACCGTGCGTGAGCTGGGCGTGCGGGTGGAATCGCGCTCGACCAACATGCTCATGGTGCCGGCGCTGTACTCGCCAAACGGCACCCACAGCCCGCTGTTCATGTCCAACTACGCGCTGCTCAACGTCATTGACGAGCTGCTGCGCGTGCCGGGCGTGGGCGACGCCTCGCTGTTCGGCCGCCAGGATTACTCCATGCGCATCTGGCTCAAGCCCGACAAGCTGGCCCAGTTCAGCCTGACGCCGGCGGACGTGGCCGCCGCCGTGCGCGATCAGAACGCTCAGTATGCCGCCGGGCGCATCGGTGCCGAGCCGACGCCGGACGACACCGCCTTTACCCTGGCGGTAACCACCAGCGGCCAGCTGGCCGAGCCGGAAGAGTTTGCGCAAATCATTCTGCGTTCGGAAAGCGATGGCAGCGTGCTGCGCCTGGGCGACGTTGCCCGGGTGGAGCTGGGCGCGCAGGACTACAACTTTGCCTCCATTCTCAACGGCCAGCCCAACGTGCCGATTGGCATTTACCTGCAGCCCGGCGCCAACGCGCTGGCCACGGCAGAGCGAGTGATTGAAGCGCTGGAAGAGTCCAAGGCTCGCTTCCCCGATGATCTGGACTACGCGGTGCCCTTTGATACCACGACCTTCATCGATATTTCCATCAAGGAGGTCTATATCACGCTCACCCTTGCCACCCTGCTGGTGGTGCTGGTGACTTTTCTGTTTTTGCAGCATCTGCGCGCCACCCTCATTCCGGTGCTGGCCATTCCGGTGTCGCTTGTCGGCACGTTTGCCGGCATGCTGGCGCTGGGTTTTTCGGTCAACCTGCTGACGCTTTTCGGGCTGGTACTTTCCATCGGCATCGTGGTCGACAACGCCATCATCGTCATGGAAAACGTCGACCGCCTGATGCGCGAAAAAGGCATGGGCGCCCATGAAGCCTCGGTGGCCACCATGAAGGAAGTCGCCGGCGCGGTGGTGTCGTCCACGCTGGTGCTGGTGGCCGTGTTTGCGCCGGTAGCGTTCATGGGCGGGCTCAGCGGCGAGCTGTACCGCCAGTTTGCGGTCACCATTGCCGTGTCCATTGTGGTATCGGGCGTGGTGGCCCTGACGCTGACGCCAGCCATGTGTGCTCTGCTGCTGGACAAGCAAAGCGACAAACAGTCGCGATTCTTCCAGTGGTTCAACGCCGGCTTCGAGCGCGTCACCCGCGGTTTTGTCGCCGCCGTGGAATGGATGCTGGCCCGCACGGTGATCGGTGTTGTCCTGTTTGCAGTGGTGATTGGGCTGGCGCTTTTAAGCCTGCAGAAGCTGGCGCCGGGCCTGGTCCCCCAGGAAGACCAGGGTGTGGTCATGGTGTCCTACTCGCTGCCGGCGGCCTCATCGTTGAGCCGCACCATTGAATTTCGCGATCAGCTGTCGGACGCCATCATGGGTATGGACGAAGTTGATGACTTCACCACATTTGCCGGATTTGACATCATATCGGCCGCCCAGCGAACCAACACCGGCGTGGGCTTTGCCAGCCTGTCCGACTGGAGCCGGCGCAGCGGCGAAGGCCAGGACGCCATGTCGCTGACCCAGCGCATCATGGGCATGGGTATGAGCATGCCCGAAGGCATGGTCATTGCATTTGCGCCCCCGCCCATTCAGGGCATGTCGCTGACCGGCGGCGTTGAGGGCTATCTGGAAGTGCGCGGTGATTCAACCACCGAAGAAATCTTTGCCATGGCCAACGGGGTGATGCAGGCCGCCAACGATCGACCGGAGCTGGCCAACGCGCGCACCACCCTGGATATTTCCATTCCGCGCTACAAGGCCGATGTTGATCGCGACAAGGCGCTGGCTGCGGGTGTTTCCGTGGGCCAGATCTTTCAGACCATGCAGGCCACATTTGGCTCGCTGTACGTCAATGACTTCACCCTGGCGGGGCGCAACTGGCAGGTCAACCTGCAGTCGGAAGGCGAGTTTCGCAGCAAGCCCGAGGATCTCAACAAGGTGTTTGCGCGCTCCGAAACGGGTGAGCTGATACCGCTGAGCTCGCTGATCAGGCTTGAGCGCACCATCGGCGCCGACGTGCTCAACCGTTTTAACGTCAACACGGCGGCCAAGATCATGGCCGACGCGGCGCCAGGCTACACCTCGGGCCAGGCCAAGCTGGCGCTTGAAGAAGTGCTGGCCGAGCACCTCAACGACCGCAATATCGTGCCCGGCTGGACAGGCGAAGCTTACCAGCTGGATGCCGCCGCCGGTGCCGGCACGCTGGCCTTTGCGCTGGGGCTGATCATGGTGGTGCTGATTCTGGCCGCCCAGTATGAGCGCATCACCCTGCCGCTGGCGGTGATTACAGCCATTCCATTCGGCGTACTGGGCGCCGCGCTTTCAGCCATATTGCGCGGCTACCCCAACGATATTTATTTTCAGGTCGGGTTGCTGGTGCTGATTGGCCTGGCGGCCAAAAACGCCATTCTGATTGTTGAATTTGCCGCCCAGAACCGGGCCACCGGCCTGAGCACCACCGAGGCCGCCATCAAGGCCGCCCGGCAGCGTTTTCGCGCCATTGTCATGACCGCCCTGGCCTTCATCGTCGGCATGTTCCCGCTGGTGGTCGCCACCGGTGCCGGGGCCAGCAGCCGGCGCGAAATTGGCACGGTGGCGGTTGGCGGCATGATATTTGCCTCGACGCTGGCGCTGGTGTTTGTGCCGCTGTTCTACAAGCTGCTTGAAGACCTTTCGGACCAATGGAAGGAAAGGCGCAAAAACAAGCAGGCGGCCTAGGTTCATGAACGAGAACAGGCGCGTAGATGCCGAAGCCACCCGTGAAGCCCTGCTGGACGCGGCCGAGGCGGTTTTTTACGAGCGCGGCGTGGCGCGCGCCTCGCTGGAAGCCATTGCGCGCCGGGCCGGGCTGACCCGGGGCGCGCTGTACTGGCATTTTGACGGCAAGGCCGATCTGTTCCGTCAGCTGCTGGAGCGGGTGCGCATGCCCTACGAGGAGCTGGTCAGAGAAATTCCCGCTGACCAGCGCACCACCAGCCGGCTTGACGAAATTCGCCTGGCCTGCCTTCAGGCGCTGGAGCGGCTCGGCCAGCCGCGCTACCGGCGCATTCATTCCATTTTGCTGCATCGCTGCGAGTTTTTTGACGACATCAACCCGACCGGGCTGATGGCCCAAATGTCACGGCAGGGAATTGAGAGCACGAAAGAACGTTTTGAGCAGGCCGCCGACAACGGCGAGCTGCGAAGCGGGCTCGATCCTGAAACGGCCAACCTGATGCTGCACAACCTGTTGCGCGGAATTTTTCACGGCTGGCATCTCGACCCGGGCGCCTTTGCGCTGAGAGAAACGGGCCGCAAGCTGATCAATGAATGGTTTGTCCTTGTCAGGGCCGACTGAACAAACGTCCCTGCCCTACGTCAGCAACATCTGCCCGATGTAATACCACAGCGGCACGGTAAGCGCCGAAAGAAGCACGCCCCAGGCCACCATTGCCGACGCCAGCGGCGGTGCCAGGCGCGCCGAGGAAAGCAGCGCAGCGGCGGTGATCATCGACGGCATCGAGGCTTCAAGCAAGGCGGCGCGGGCCACGTCCGGCCGGGCATTCATCATCATGATGGCAACCAGCGCCACGGCCGGCAAAACCAACAGCTTGAACAGCAGGCCAATGTAAAGCGGCCGGCGATAGTCGTGAATCAGGCGCAAATGCAGGCTCATGCCAATGGCCAGGGTGACCAGCGGCAGCAGCATGTCGGCAAAGCTGTGGGTCAGCGCCATCAGCCAATCGGGAAACCAGGCATTGCCCAGCACAATGGCGGCCACCAGCGCGATGAACGGCGGAAAACTGATAATGCGCCCGGCAATGTCGCGCCAGGCCGGACGCTGACCCGTGCTGTACCAGGCCACCACAAAAAGCGCGTGGGTGCACAGCAGCACAAATGATCCGAACTGGTCGTAGACCACGGCATAGCCCACGCTTTGCTCGCCCAGCAGCGCTTCGGTAATGGGAAACCCCAAAAACGAGGTGTTGCCCAGCGGCAGCAGCAGCAACAGCACGGCTACGGCTTCGCGCCTGAAGTTCATCCAGCGCGCCAAAACAAGGACGATGACAACGCTGACCAGCCACAGCAGCCAGGGAACAGCAATGAGCGGCAGCAGCGCCAGGCTGGCCTCCAGCTCGGGCACGTGAATGAAGATCAGCGCCGGCAGGCAGAAAACGATGACGATCTGATTGAGGGTTTCGGGCGCAGTTGCGGGGAAGTG
>DATGTG010000177.1:0-5779 GCA_035301965.1 Wenzhouxiangella sp.
TACTGGCGCAACGCGGTTGACGCGCTGAAAGACAGCCGGCGCTGCCTGGTGCCCGATCACATTGGCATGGGGTTGTCGGATCGCCCGACCGTTGCCGATTACGACTACACCATGGCCTGCCGGGTGGCCGATCTGGGCCACTGGCTGGACGCCGTCGAGCCCGAGCGCAAAATCGACATCATTGCGCACGACTGGGGCGGCGCCATCGCCATGGCCTGGGCGGTAAACAATGCGGAGCGGGTGGGGCGCATCGTGCTGCTCAACACCTGGGCCTTCACCATTCCGGCCGACATCAGGCTGCCGGTCGGGCTCAAACTGGCGCGCACCGCTGCCGGCAATTTCCTGATCAGCCGCTGCAACGCATTTTCTGAGCTGGCCGTGTACCTGGGTTCAAAAAGGTTCAGGCTCGATCGTGAGGCGGCGCGCGGGCTGACCGCGCCCTATCGGGGCGGCCCGGCCCGGCGCCTGGCCACGCTGCGCTTTGTGCAGGATATTCCGCTTGCTGAATCCGACCCGTCGTGGCCGACGCTGGCCGCCACCGAAAAGGGGCTGGCGCGCCTGGCCGACAAGCCGGTGCAGTTCATCTGGGGCGGCGGTGATTTCATTTTCAATGACGACGTGCTTGCCAAATGGCGGGCGATCTGGCCGCAGGCCGAGGTTGAGTACCTGGCCGATGCCGGTCACTACGTGCTTGAGGATCAGCCTGAAAAAGTGGTGACGGTCATCAAGGGTTTTTTGAACGGCGCGGGCAGGCAAACTGAATGACAGCGGGCGAGTTTGACAACCTGACCACGCTGGCTGACGCGCTGGTCATGCAGGCCGGGCAGCAGCCCGACGCGACCGCGCTGATTGTTCCCAAACGCCGCATCGCCAGCGGCTGGCAGGATGAACGTTGGAGCTACAGCGAGCTCAACGAGCTGACCGACCGGCTGGCGGCCGGCCTGCAAAAACACGGGCTGGGCCAGGGCACTCGGGTGGCCTTCATGGTGCCGCCGTCGCTGGAATTCTTCGCGCTGTTCTTTGCCATGTTCAAGGCCGGCTGCGTGCCGGTTCTCATCGATCCGGGCATTGGCATCAAGCCGCTCAAGACCTGTCTGGGCGAGGCGCAGCCGGAGGCCTTTGTCGGCGTCACGCGGGCCCAGGTGGCGCGTATGGTGCTGGGCTGGGCGCGCGACAGCATCAAAACCGTGGTCACGGTTGGCCCGCGTCCGCTGTGGCGCGGCCTGCGCTATCGGGACCTGCTCAATGCCGATCCGCAGGATTTCAGCGCGCCGGAAATCGATCGCGAAGACGAGGCCGGCATTGTGTTCACCTCGGGCTCGACGGGCATTCCCAAGGGCGTGGTGTTCCGCCACCGCATGTTTGTCGGCCAGGTCGAGCTCATGCGCGCCAATTTCGGCATGCATCCCGGCGAGGTCGATCTGCCCACATTCCCGCCGTTTGCCCTGTTTGATCCGGCGCTGGGCATGACCACCGTCATTCCGGTCATGGACTTTACCCGCCCGGCCAAGGCCGACCCCGACATGCTGGTCAACCTGATGGAAACCTATGGCGTAACCAACGTGTTTGGCTCGCCCGCACTCATGGAAACCCTCAGCCGCCACGTGGCGGCCAGCGACATCAGGCTGCCCGGCATCAAGCGCATGCTGTCGGCCGGCGCGCCCGTGCCGCCGGCGGTGATCGAAAGAATGCACCCGGCGCTGGATGAATCTGCCGATATCCACACGCCCTATGGCGCCACCGAGGCGCTGCCGGTTGCCAGCGTGGCCGGCCGTGAGCTGGTGGGCGAGCTTTCCGACGGCAACCGCTCGGGCAAGGGCATTTGCGTGGGCCGTCCGCTCGAGGGCAACGAGGTGCGCATCATCCCCGTGTCCGATCGGGCCGTCGAGCTGCTTGAATACGCCGGTGAGGTTGGCGATGGTGAAATTGGCGAAATCTGCGTGGTCGGGCCCACCGTCACCGAAACGTACTGGCAGCGCGATGAGCAGACCCGGCTGGCGAAGATGGTCGATGCGCGTGGCCGCATCTGGCATCGCATGGGTGATTTGGGCTGGCGCGATGGCGAAGGCCGCATCTGGTTTTGCGGCCGCAAGTCGGAGCGCGTGGTCACTGCCAACGCAACGCTGTTTACCGAATGCGTCGAGGGCCCGGTCAACGCCGTGGGCGGCGTTTTTCGCTCGGCCCTGGTGGGCGTGGGCGAAAAGGGTCGTCAGGAACCGGTGATGGTGGTGGAGGCTGAGCCGGACGCCGATCGTCAAACGGTTGAGGCAGCCGTTCGCGAAGTTCTGGCCCGCAATTCTGACACCGCTGGCATCAGGCGCGTGCTGTTTCACGATGGTTTTCCGGTCGATATTCGCCACAACGCCAAGATACGCCGCCGCCAGCTGGCCCAGTGGGCCGCCGGCGCCTGAGCGCCCAAGCAATGCGGGCAGGCCATGGAGTACAATGGTCGGCTTCCCCCATCATTATCAGGAGCCTGCATACATGAGTGGCCAGATCGACATGCGTTCGGCATCGCGACCGCAGCCGGACAAGCTGTTTGAAGAGATCGCCGACTACGTTTGCGATTACAAGATTACCTCTGACGAAGCCTGGGAAACCGCCCATTACTGCCTCAAGGATTCGCTTGCCTGTGCGGTGATGGCGCTCAAGTTTCCCGAGTGTGCCAAGCTGCTCGGCCCTGTCGTGCCGGGCATGACGCTTGACAACGGTGCACACGTGCCCGGCACCTGGCACCGCCTTGATCCCGTCCAGGCCGCTTTCAGCATCGGCGTCATGATTCGCTATCTCGACTTCAACGACACCTGGTTGGCCGCCGAGTGGGGCCACCCGTCCGACAACCTGGGCGCCATTCTGGCTGTGGCCGATTACATCTCGCGCCGCAACGTGGCCGAAGGCCGCGCGCCCATGACCATGAAGGACGTGCTTGAGGCCATGATCAAGGCGCACGAGGTTCAGGGCATTCTGGCGCTGGACAACGCCTTTAACCGCGTTGGTCTGGACCACGTTCTGCTGGTGCGCGTGGCCTCCACGGCCGTCGTGACCTGGATGCTGGGCGGCGATCGCGATGATGTCATCAACGCGCTCAGCCATGCATTCATCGATGGCGGTGCCCTGCGCACCTATCGTCACGCGCCCAACACCGGTCCGCGCAAGAGCTGGGCTGCCGGCGACGCCTGTCGCCGCGCCGTGCAGCTGGCCCTGCTGGTGCTGGCCGGCGAAATCGGCTACCCGTCGGCGCTGACCGCCAAGCAGTGGGGCTTCCAGGACGTGCTTTTTGAGGGCCGGGAAATCACCCTGCAGCGTCCGCTGGGCAGCTATGTCATGGAGCAGATTCTGTTCAAGATCTCCTATCCGGCCGAGTTCCACGCCCAGACGGCGGTGGAATGCGCCTATCAGCTGCACGAGCAGGTTGCCGACCGCATTGATGACATCGAGCGCATCGAGCTTGAAACTCAGGAAGCCGGCGTGCGCATCATCGACAAGACCGGGCCGCTGGACAACTACGCCGACCGCGATCACTGCCTGCAGTATATGGTGGCTGTGCCGCTGATCTTTGGCGAACTGACCGCCGATTCATACACCGATGATTTTGCCGCCGACCCGCGCATTGATGCACTGCGCGACAAGATGACCGTCAAGGAAAACCCGCGTTTTACCGAAGAGTACTTCGACGGCGACAAGCGCGCCATCGGCAACTCGGTGCAGGTGTTCTTCAAGGACGGCAGCAGCACCGACAAGATCACCATCGACTACCCGGTGGGTCACCGCCGTCGCCGTGACGAGGGCATCCCGCTGCTGGAGGAGAAAGTGGCACAGGCCGTGGCCGAGCATTACCCGGCGCGCCGGGCCGCTGAAATCATGCAGACCACAGAAGAGTTCGAGCCGCTCAAGGCCATGACCGTGCCGGACTTCACCACTCTGTGGGCCATGGATCACTGACAGCAGTCCGCTTCCTGACCTGAGAAAAGGCCTCCCTTGCGGAGGCCTTTTTTCGTTGGCGAAATGCGCCTCTGTTGGTCAGTCCGGCTTTTGTTGCAGGGCGCTGCGAATATCAGCGAGAGAATCGTTGATGGAAAAGATCACAATCAGGATTTCGCAGTAAATGCGCGTCAGGATCGGGCCGAGAACAATCCACAGCAGGCCGGAAAAAACCATGCCCCCGCCGCCGTACTTGCTGGCAATTCCACCAAAAAGCATGACCAGCCCCATCAGCACCGACACCACCACACCAATCCAGAACAGAATCTGTATGATGAGCGGCGTGATCATCTTTCTGAACTTCAAATAATCTTCCATGGTTATCTCCCTTGGTGAAACCGTGAAGTGACACAATAATCACTTCTTAAATTCCAGATTAGATCACAATGGATGCCAACATCAAATCTGCAGACCGCCTGTCATGAGAATACTTTTTTGCACCGGAAACGAGAAAATGGACGCCGAGGCCTGGCGCAGCGCCGTGGCCAGTGCCCTGCCCGAGGCTGAGGTTGAAATATGGGCGCCGGGTGCCGCGCCGGCCGACTATGCGCTGGTATGGAATCCGCCGGCGCAGCTGTTTGAAGAGCAGGCCGCTCTGAAAGCGGTGTTCAACCTGGGTGCCGGCGTGGATGCGCTGCTCAAAATGAACATCCCCGCCCACGTGCCCATCACCCGCATCGAGGATGCCGGCATGGGCGCGCTGATGTCCGAGTATGTGGTGCAGGCCGTCATCCGGCACTATCGTTATCTGGACGACGACGAAAAATCCATGCGGGCCGGTGGCTGGGACCAGCTCAGGCACGAGCCGCGCGACAATTTCCCAGTGGGCGTCATGGGGCTGGGCACGCTGGGCCAGCAGGTGGCCCGCGCGCTGGCTTTTTTCGGCTTTCCGGTCAACGGCTGGAGCCGTTCGCCCAAGGACATTCAGGGCGTCCAAAGCTTTGCCGGCAATGAACGGTTCAATGACTTCCTGGCCGCCAGCCGCGTGCTGGTCAACGTTTTGCCGCTGACCCCGCAAACCGAAAACATCATCAACAGGAACACCCTGTCCAGCCTGCTGCCCGACGCCTGTCTCATAAACGTCGGCCGCGGCGCGCACGTGGTGGAAGACGACCTGCTGGACTGCCTGGACAGCGGCCGGCTGGCGGCCGCCGTGCTGGACGTTTACCGCACCGAGCCCCTGCCGGCCGATCATCTGTTCAGAAAACACCCAAAAATCACGCTGACCTCGCATTTGTCGGCTTTCACCACCAAGGAAGAAACCGTCCGGCAGCTGACCGAAAAAATCCGCGCCGCAGCCCGGGGTGAACATATTCCCGGCACAGTCGATCGCGGGCGGGGGTATTGACCTTCGCTTCCCTGTCGGTCAGGCTGCCAGCTGGAACAAAAAAGTATTTGCAGTGATGAAAAATTCAATGACCATCTCTTTCATGCTGCTTGTTTCCCTGGCCAGCGCTTTTTTTGCTGGCGATGCAGTTGCGCTTAACGGCTTGGCTGAAAGCTCGGCCGAGTATTGCCGCACCGCCACCCGGCAGGCACCGGAAGAGGTGCGGGAGCGCGCGGGGGTGAGCCTGCGTGATCTTGAAGTTCTGGATGACGAGGAATACAGGAAAGCGGCGGGGCTGGAGCGCAGCGTTGTTTTGGGCGTGGCGGGGGACTGGACCGACATTGAAAGCCACGTTCTGGAGCGGGGGCCGGCGTCTGCCAGCGCAACAAAAACCCTGGCGTCAGTTGTTTTTTCCGGCCGGGCAGAGCTTGTTGAAAAACTGATTGAACTGGGCGTGCCGCCAGCTGCCGG
>DATGTG010000178.1:0-3339 GCA_035301965.1 Wenzhouxiangella sp.
ACGCTGACAATGCCGCGCTCGTCGGTGTCGGTAACCCAGGCTTCAAGATGAAGCGGCCCGTCGCTGGGCGTGGGGCGGCGCAGCTGTACGCTGTATTCCATGGTGACCGTGCACGGCGGCTTTTCAAGGTTTTGCGACTGCATGAGGTGCCAGGCGGCCGTCCAGTTCATGTGGCAGTCGAGCAGCGAGCCGATGATGCCGCCGTTGAGCACGCCCGGAAAGGCTCCGTGATGGGGCTTGGGCTGCCAGTCGGCCACCACGCGCTCGCCGCGCACAAACGAGCGGATGCGCAGCCCTTTTTCATTGGCCGGGCCGCAGCCAAAGCAGGCGTTGTGCGGGGCGTATTGTTCCTGCAGGCACAGTTCGGTCATGCGTTCTCCACAATGCTGAAAGCGTCGGGTCAGTTGTTGATGATATAGCTTATGTCCACGCCGGTGTCGCGCTCGCCCGATACGGCGCGCAGGCCCCAGCGCGGCGAAAACTCATAGCGCCCCGACAGCACGTTGCCGCTTTCAAACAGCCCCACGCCGTAGCTGACCAGCAGCTTGGGCAGCAGATAAAACCCGACGTTGAGGGCACCCTGGCCGCTGGCGTGGTCAAAATCCGAGCCGGTGATGACGTAGGCCAGGGCTTTTTCCTGGGTGGTGGGCGGGTCGGTAAACAGCTGAATGTCGGGGTGGCGGGCGCTGCCGCCAATGCGCACGCCGGCTTTTTGCACGCTGGCGTCACCAAAGATTTCGCGCACCGCGTCAATGCGCAGTATGGGGTCGTCGATGGCGCGGCCGGTAAAGGCGATTTCACCGTCGTCGATTTCCAGCAGCTGGCCGTAGGCGTGGTAGGAGCCTTCGGGCAGCAGCAGGGTGCCGCGCCCCTCGGGCTTGGGCGAGCCGTTCCAGCGCAGTTCCAGGTCCCCGGCCAGCTGCGTTTTCAGGCCCACGGCGGCCAGCTCGGCGTCATTGCCCAGGTCGATGTTGAGCCGGCCGTTGAGCGTGCGGCGCCGGTTGTTGCCGTCGTCGTCATCGTTTTCGCCGATCACCTCGATGTCGGGTGACGGATCGATGCGGTCGCTGGCGCCGGGCGGCAGACCGCCGCGCAGGTGGTCAATGTGAATGTCGCCGTCGATGTCTAGGCGGTCGGGCCGGGCGGCCAGGCGGATGGCCGGGCTGGCATTGAGCCTGAGCCAGCCCGTGTTGGCAAAGGCAAACTGCTCGCCGTCGATTTGGGCATCAAGTTCCCAGCCCTGTTCCAGCAGCTGGCCGCTGCCCGACAGCTGCAGCCGGCCGTCGCCCGAGGTGGCCTGGCCGGTCAGGCGGGTGCTGTTTCTGTCGGCCGACAGGGATAGACCGATGTCGGTAACGTCCAGGCCCATGGGCGAGTGCACAACGTGGCCGTTGCTCAGCGCCAGGCGTCCGCTCAGCTCGGGTTCCATGACCGGCCCGGTAATTTCAATATCGCCGTTCATCTGCCCGGCGATGCGGTCCAGCTGGGGCACCAGATGGGCAAAGGCGGCGATGTCGGGCAGATTGATCCGGGCCTGGCCGTCCAGCCGGGTGTCTGCCGGCTGGCGCAGATCGGCCAGGTCGATGCGGCCGTTGATTTCGGTCTGGTCTTCAACGCGCACGGCAATGTTGACGCCCAGGGCGCTGTCGTCGCCCGGCTCGAATTCAACCCGGGCGCTGTTGATGGTCAGCAGCGTGTTGTCGTCCTCGGGCACGCGCAGCTCGCCCTCGTCCCAGGCCAGATAGCCGTCAATCCGGCTCAGCCCGAGATCGTCCCAGCCGGCTTCCACCCGGCCGGACAGCGGAGTGGTCAGCGAATACAGCGGGTCAAGCGGCAGCAGGAACAGATCCATGGGCGCCTGTTCAATGTGCACCACTGCGCGGCCCGGGCCATCGACGGCAAGCTCGTCCAGGCACAGGCGGGCGGACGGGTCGGCCGGCGTGGTCAGGCAGACCGGGCCGGCCTTGATGTCGGCGCCGGAAATATCGACCGGCGCGGCGTCCTGCAGCTGCCAGTCGCCGGCCAGGGTGTCGGCCAGGGTCAGCTCGGTCAGCTGGCCGTTCCATGCAGACGGCTGCTCCAGGCAGCCGGGCAGCCGGCCGTCGGCTCTGAGGCTGAACATGGCAAGGTGGCTGGTGCTGTCCATGCCCAGGCGATGATCTTCACAGCTGCCGGCCAGCGTCAGCGTGGCTTTTTCAACGGTGTCCCAGGGTTTGAGCTGAACCTGGTGCAGCTCAAGCGCAAGGTCAATGTCGGGGTTGTCCAGCCAGTGCAGAGTCAGCGCCAGGCCGGCGTCTTCCAGGTGATAGTCCTGCCAGCCGGCATCGCTGATGCGGCCGTCCAGCACCAGCTTTCCGGCGTCGGCCAGAATGTCGCCTTCGAGCTGCGCCCGGCCGCTGAGACCGGGCCACAGCTGGTGCAGGGCGTCGGCATCGAGATTGATCGCCCACTGCTGCTCGCCGGTCTGGCTGGCAACCAGGCGGTTGCGCCCCAGCTGCAGGTTGGCCTCGAGGTTGTGCGGCTGCATGTCCACCAGATCAAGCCGGGCCTGGCCGTCCAGGGGCTGATCGCGCAGCTCGCCGGCCAGGGCGTCAAGGTTGGCCCTGACGGTCCGTCCGTCATCGCCCAGGACAATGTGCGCCCCGGCATCGACTTGTCCGTGCAGCTCGCTGGCGAACATGCCGGGGTCAAACTGTTCCAGCTGCAGCGTCAGCTCGGCGCTGATATCGGGCTGCCAGCCCACGCGACCGGCGATTTCGGCGCGGCTGCCGTCATCGGCGGTCATGACAAGCCGGGCGATGTCGGCCTGTTCCTGCGAGCCGCTGACGCGCGCTTCCACGCGGGACCCGGGCGCCTGCGGCGCAGTCAGCAGGGCTTGCAGATGCATGCGCCAGCTGCTCAGCCCGCCCTCGATGCTGAGCTGGCCGGATTCGCTGCTGACCAGCGGCTCGGTGTCATCGCTGACCGGTGGCCAGGCAAAGTGCTGCCAGTCCAGGTTGAAGTCAAGCGTGTCCGCTTCCGGGTCAATTTGCCCGCTGCCCTTGATGTCGAGCTTGCCGGGGCGGGCCTGCACCGCCAGTTGTTCAATGTAAATGGCGCCGTCGCGGCTGCTGGCCTCCATCCGGCCGCCGAGCCGGCCCTGATTGGGCCAGTCGGGGTAAAGCGGGGTCAGGTCGATGCCGTCAAAGTCCAGGCGGGCGCTGGCGGCCGGTGCCGAGCTGCTCCAGTCCAGCCCGCCCTGGCCGTGAATCTGGCCGGCCAGAACCTCAATATCAAGATCCTCGATGCGTAGTGATTCCAGGCCGCCGGCAAGGTCGATGTTCCAGCGCGCCGGCGGAA
>DATGTG010000179.1:0-5200 GCA_035301965.1 Wenzhouxiangella sp.
AAGCTCGATATCCATCTGGGCGCCCGGGTCAGCAAGGCCGAAGTCAACGACGGCAAGGTCACCGTAACCTGGGAAGACAAGAAGGGCGAGCACAGCGAAACTTTCGACAGGCTGCTGGTAGCCGTGGGCCGCAAGGCGGCCAGCGACGGCCTGCTGGCCGAGGACTCCGGCGTCAAGCTGACCGATCGCGGCCAGGTTGAAGTCGATGACAACTGCCGCACTGCGGTTGAAAACGTCTGGGCCATTGGCGATGTTGTGCGCGGCCCCATGCTGGCCCACAAGGCGTCCAACGAAGGCATTGCCGTGGTTGAAACCATTGCCGGTGGCTATGGGGAATTCGACTTTGCCAATATTCCCTGGGTGATCTACACCGACCCGGAAATCGCCTGGGTGGGCAAGACCGAGGCGCAGCTCAAGGAAGACGGCGTTGAATACAAGGCCGGAAGCTTTCCGTTTGCCGCCACCGGCCGCGGACTGGCCATGGGCCAGGCGCCCGGCATGGTCAAGGTTCTGGCCGATGCCGAAACCGACCGCCTGCTGGGCGTCCAGATCGTTGGCCCAACCGCCTCCGAACTGATCGCCGAGTGCGTGGTGGCCATGGAGTTTGCCGGCGCCAGCGAAGACCTGGCGCGCATCATCCACGCCCACCCCACGCTTTCGGAAGCGGTTCATGAAGCCGCCATGTCGGTCGACAAGCGCGCCATTCACAAAATGAACTGAGCTCTTTCAATGGCCGCTGCGGCTGCGGGACGCCCGCGGCCGCCGGCCCGTTTCACAACCAACCGGCGGACAAGTCATGGCAGCAAACCTTCCCGATACATTCACCGCCTTTAGAATTTTTGACGATGAAAACGGCCACCGCGCCGAGCTGGTCGAACAATCCATCGATGAACAAAGCGAGGGCGATGTCATCGTCCGGGTCGAGTGGTCCAGCGTCAACTACAAGGACGCCCTGGCCGGCACCGGAAAAGGCAGGATTCTCAGGCGCTTTCCCCTCAACGGCGGCATTGACGCCGCCGGCACCGTGGTGCGCTCCGACAGCGATGATTTCAGCGCCGGCGACCAGGTTCTCATTACCGGCAGCGGTCTTTCGGAAACCCGCGACGGCGGCTACAGCGAATATCTGCGCCTGCCTTCCGAATGGCTGGTGCCCCTGCCCGACTCGCTGAGCACGCAGGAGGCCATGGTGATAGGAACAGCCGGCTTTACCGCCGCGCTGGGCCTGTGGCGCATGGAAAACAACGGCCAAACCCCGGATGACGGCCCCATTGTCGTGACCGGCGCCAGCGGCGGGGTTGGTTCGCTGGCCGTGGACATCTACAGCGCCGCCGGCTACCAGGTCAGCGCCATTTCGGGCAAGGAAGACGAGTTTGACTGGCTGCACGAGCTGGGGGCCGAACAGTGCATTTCCCGCCACGAACTCTACTGGCCGGAAAGCCCGCTGGCCTCGGCTCGCTTTGCCGGCGCGCTGGACAACGTCGGAGGCGACATGCTGTCGGGCCTGACAAGGGTCATACAGCCGTGGGGCAACATCGCTTCCTGCGGCATGGCCGGCGGCATCGGGCTCAAAACCACCGTCATGCCCTTCATCATTCGCGGCATTGCCCTTTTGGGCATCAACACGGCCTCCTGTTCCATAGAAGTCCGCAGGGAAATGTGGCAGCGCCTGGGCGGCGATTGGCGGCCGCGCCACCTGGACAAAATTGCCGCACCGACGGTTACGCTTGAAGAGCTGCCCGGCGCCTTTGACACACTGCTTGAAGCGCGCAGCCGCGGCCGGATTGCGGTTCAGGTCGCCGGTTCCTGAGCCCTGTTGCTCAGCAGCACCCCCCGCCACTCTTTCGGGTATGATGGAGGGGATCAATTCGCGAACAGCAATTCAAAGCAAAAAGGGACCGTTAAATGGCCAAAATCTTGATTGTAGACGACTCGGAAACGCACCTTTACACCATCCAGAAGATTGTCGAAGGTGCTGGCCACGAAGTCATTACCGCCTCAAACGGCGAAGAGGGGATAGAGCAGGCCAATGCCCATGTTCCGGACCTTATCCTGATGGATATCGTCATGCCCGGAATCAACGGCTTCAAGGCCACTCGCCAGATCAGCAAAAACGAGGCCACCGCCAATATTCCGGTAATCTTTGTTACCACCAAGGATCAGGAAACCGACCGCATTTGGGGCATGCGCCAGGGCGCAACCGCCTACGTGACCAAACCGGTTGACAAGAAAGTTCTCCTGAAAGCCATCAACAGCGCACTGGGCTGACTCAAGCCCGCGCCTCAAACCGCTTCCAGGCCCGCTGTCGCTCATCGTCAGCGGGCTTTTTTATACGCAAACTCTCAAGCCGGCGGCTTTTCAGGCATGATCAATCGGGCATGATCAAAGCGCTGCGAAAGCCCCGATGGCCGGTCAGCCCGCCGCTTGCGGAACAGCCGTTGCCAGTCCCTGGGGCTCCACCCAGCCAAGCTGGTAGCCCAGCCACAAAAGCAGGATCATGCCGATTGAAAGCCCCACCCGCCAGCTCAGCCGGCGCACCATGCGGTCCCCTTCGCCCCCGTCCTTGACCAGGAACACAAAACTTGAACCCAAAGCGTAGAGAATTGCAGGGAAAAGAAGAATTACAATGATTTTGCCAAGCAAGGATACGCTCCGGATGGATTTTCAGCCAAATTATAGTCCGCCAGGCTCATGAAAAAGCCGCTTTCACTGATATTCAGCGGGCTGCCGCATATTGCAGCCATTGCGGTCATTGTCGTCTGCTTCATGCTGGCCGGCTGGCAGTTCGACCGGGCCGATGAAAAACGCGCGCTGCTCAGGCACTGGGACAACGCTCCGGCCGCCGGGCTGGAGCAGGCGGAGGACCATTTCAGTCCGTATGCAAAAATCCATGCGCGCGGCCGTTTTGATGCCCGACAGCAGATTCTGCTGGACAACCAGGTCAGAAACGGCCAGGCGGGCGTTCATGTTTTTACCCCGTTTGTGCCTGCGGGACAAAGCAGAATCTGGCTGGTCAACCGCGGCTGGCACGCCCTGCCCTCGCGCCACAGCAGCCTGCCGCATATCGATGCGCCCCAGGGTGACGTGGAAATCTTCGGACGCCTGACAAAGCCGCCGCGCGCCGGACTTCAGCTGGGTGAGATTCCGCCGCTGGATACCAGGCAGTGGCCCAATCTTATGACCTGGCTGGACATGGATGTGGTCGCCCGGGCCCTGGGCCGCAATCTGGCCGCCCATGTCGTTTTGCTTGACCCCGATCACCCGGCCCATCTGACGGGTGATGCCTGGCAACCGATCACCTTTACGCCGGAAAGGCATCTGGCCTATGCCTGGCAATGGATTACCATGGCCGTTGTCGTTTTTCTGATCTGGGCCGGCCTGAGCTGGAAAAGGTTCGCCAAAAAATGAAAAAAGCCACCTTCTTTGCCGTTCTGGCCGTGTTTTTTCTGCCGGTCTTCATTGCTGTTGCCCTCAACAGCAGCTGGTTCAACTGGCACAGCAGCCGCACCAAAAACCACGGCGAGCTGATCCAGCCGCCCCTGGAACTGCCCGGGTTCAGCATCAATACGGTCTCGGGCACCACCGTGAGCCGCGACGACCTGAAAGACAGGTGGCAGCTTTTGCACTACCAGCCGCAGGCCTGCAAAAAGGACTGCATGGATGCACTCTACTGGATGCGCCAGGTGCGACGGGCCCAGGACAGGCATCAGCCGGACATCGGGCTGGTTATGGCAACACCTGGCGCTGTCGATGCATCTGTTGCTGAAGAAATCATGCAGCTGGCACCGGATTACAGGGTTTTTGCAGGGGCTGCCGGCACCACCCTGGCCGAAAGCCTTCCCGACAGCAGCCAGGCGGCCAGCTACATCATCGACCCGCGAGGCTATATAATACTTCGCTACCCGCACGATGCGGACTTCAACGGCATGCGCCGTGATCTGGCGCGCCTGCTGACGTGGACCAAGCCCGGGCCCGATTCCGGCTAGCGGCAATCCGGGGCCTTTCCCTGACGAGTGTTGATGACAACGGCAACTGCGCAAATCTGGCAGCGGACAAGGTTCTTTCTGGGCCTGTGCAAGCTTCGCATTGTTGCCCTGATCGTTTTCACTGCCCTGGTTGGCATGGCGCTGGCCACGCCGGGCATGATTCCACTCAACGCCCTGGTCTGGGGCACGCTGGGCATTGGCATGGCTTCGGCCTCGGCGGCCGCCATCAACCATCTGCTTGACGAGCGCGCCGACCGCATCATGGCGCGCACCCGCAACCGCCCCCTGCCCACCCATCGGGTCAACCGTCGCGAAGCGCTCATCTTTGCGCTGAGCCTGGCAGTCGTTTCCATGCTGGTGCTCGCGCTGCTGGTCAATGTGCTGACCGCCGCGCTCACCCTGGTCGGGCTGATTGGCTACGCCATTGTCTACACGGCGTGGCTCAAGCGCGCCACCCCGCAAAACATCGTCATTGGCGGGGCGGCCGGCGCCGTGCCGCCCATTTTGGGCTGGACCGCCGTTACCGGTGAAGTCCACGCCCACGCCCTCATTCTTTTTCTCATCATATTCATCTGGACACCGCCGCATTTCTGGGCGCTGGCCATCTACCGCCGCGAAGACTATGCAGCCGCCGATGTGCCGATGCTGCCCGTCACCCACGGCGTTGCATTCACCCGCTGGCAAATTCTGTTCTACACCATCATTCTGGTCCTGGTCACGCTGCTGCCGTGGCTGACCGGCATGAGCGGCCTGCCCTATCTGGTTGGCGCCGGCGTGCTCAACATCGGATTTCTTGGCTATGCCGTGGCCATCATGCGCTCGGATGACGAGCGCCTGGCCATAGGCATGTTCAATTACTCGGTGGTCTACCTGATGGCGCTGTTCGCCTTTCTGCTCGCAGACCACTATTTGTTTCAGGCTTCCTCCGGAGGACTCTTGTTGCAATGACCCACAGTGGAAACAAAATGACGCCGCTGCACTCGCTTGAATCACACGATGAATTCATCGGCCGCCATATCGGGCCGCGCGATGATGACATCGCCGACATGCTCAAAACTGTTGGCTGCAGCTCGCTTGAAGAGCTGATGCGCCAGACCATGCCTGAGAGCATTCTCAGCAAACAGGCGCTGAAGCTGCCAAAAAGCGAAAACGAGGAGCGGGTTCTCCAGATCATTCGCGACATGGCGTCAAAAAACACCGTAAACCACGCCATGATA
>DATGTG010000180.1:0-2965 GCA_035301965.1 Wenzhouxiangella sp.
TGAAACCCTGCTTGATCGCGTTGATATCGTCGAGATCATTGGCTCCAGGGTTGACCTGAAGCCGGCCGGACGCGGTGAATTCAAGGCGCTGTGCCCCTTTCACGACGAAAAAACCGCGTCATTTACGGTCAGCGCCGACAAGCAGTTCTATCACTGCTTTGGCTGCGGCGCCCACGGCAGTGCCATCGGTTTTGTCATGAACCATGACGGGCTGGAATTTCCGGCCGCAGTCGAGGAGCTGGCACAGGTTGTCGGGCTGGAGGTGCCGCGCCAGGGCGGGCAGGCCTCAACCAGAAAGCACGACCGGCTCTATCAGGCGCTGACGCTGGCCCAGGACTGGTTCGTTGAACAGCTTGACGCCAGTTCCGCTGCCCGGGAATATCTCAAAAGGCGCGGCTTTGATGCCGCCACCGTCAGGGCGTTTGGCATGGGTTTTGCGCCCGAAGGCTGGCAGCTGCTGGCCGACCGGCTGACCGCATCGGGCTTTTCCGCCGCCGAGCTTGAACAGGCCGGGCTGGTCAGCCTCAAGGACGGCCGGGTCATGGACCGCTTTCGCAATCGGATCATGTTTCCGATTCATGACCGGCGCGGGCGGGTCATCGCCTTTGGCGGCCGCGCGCTGGGCGAGCGCGGCCCCAAATACATCAATACATCGGAAACACCGGTTTTCCACAAGGGGCGCGAACTCTACCGGCTCTATCAGGTGCGCCGCGGCGGTTTGCCGGATCAGCTCCTGGTGGTGGAAGGTTATATGGACGCCGCTGCGCTTCATCAATACGGGGTGGAAAATGCGGTGGCCACCCTGGGCACTTCGGTAACGCCCGAGCACGTCGATCTGATGTTTCGCGCAGCGCCCGTGGTGGTGTTCTGTTTTGACGGCGACCGGGCCGGGCGGCAGGCGGCCTGGCGCGGGCTGGAGGCGGCCCTGCCAAAGCTCGGGGCCAATCGTGAAGTCCGCTTTCTGTTCATGCCCGAAGGCGAAGACCCCGACTCGCTGGTGCGCCGACACGGCGAGACGGCGTTCAGACAGCGGGTTGCGGAGGCGGTGCCACTGTCGGCATTTTTTTTCGATCGGCTGGCCGAGTCGGTCGATATGGAGACCATTGATGGGCGCGCGCGCCTGGTGGCGCTGGCCGAGCCGTATCTGGACAAATTGCCCGATGCGGCCTTTGCGGCACTGATGCGTCAGGAGCTGCGGCGGCGAACAGGCTACAGCAGCCACAATCCGGCGCCGGCCAGCCGCGCACAGACAGGACCGCTGCGGCTTGACGATGACCGCGCACTGACGCCGGTACAATATGCGGTTGCCCTGATTGTGCAGCAGCCGGTGTTGGCTGCCGGGGTGCAAATCAGTATGCTTGAGGGGCCGGCACAGGTGCGCGGACTTGAATTTCTGCGCGAGTTGATTGAATTTTGCCGCGACAAGCCCCATTTCACTACGGCCAAGCTTCTTGAAGCGTGGCGCGATCGGCGTGAACAGCCGTGGCTGGCCCGCTTGGCCGCCCGGCCGGTCAGCACCGATCAGGACAGCATGAACGACATGCTGACACAAACTTTGGGCCGAATACGTCGTCAGATTATAGAGACGCGAATACGAGAGCTGCAGCAGATCCAGCTCAACCAGGGGGGGCTCGATGAAGCGGGCACCCGAGAATTGCGCAAACTGCTCAACCAGCGCACAGAGAGTTGAACCAGATATGACATCCGAAAACGAAAACACAAACGAAAACAAGCGCCCCTCGCAGCTCAAGAAGCTGATTGAAAAAGGACGCGAACAGGGTCAGTGGCTGACTTATGCCCAGGTCAACGACCACCTGCCCGGCGATATCGTCGATCCGGAACAGATCGAGGATATCGTCAACATGATCAACGATATGGGCATCAAGGTGTTTGAGGAGGAGCCGGAGGATGCCGACGCCCTCATTCTCAATGATTCTGCCAGCACCGATGCCGACGACGAGTCGGCCCAGGCCGAGGCCGAAGCCCAGCTGGCGGCGGTGGAAAGTGATCTGGGTCGCACCACCGACCCGGTGCGCATGTACATGCGCGAAATGGGCACGGTGGACCTGCTTAAAAAGGAAGAAGAGCGCGAAATTGCGCAGCGCATTGAAGACGGCATGAACCAGGTGGGTCAGGCCATGGCGCGCTTTCCCGGCACCATCACCGTTTTGCTTGAAGAGGCGACCAAGTGGCAGGACGGCAACCTGCGCCTCAACGAGCTGGTCAGCGGCTTCATCAAGCCGCAGGTGCTGACTGAAATGGGCCTGATTTCTGAAGAGACCATGGAAGCGGCACTGGAAGAGGAGTCGGACTATTTTTCCGATTTTGATGAAGACGGTGAAGAGAAGCCGCCCCAGACAGTCAACACCATTACCGACCCCGAGCTGGTGCGCCAGTTTTTTGACAACCTGCGCGAGCTCCACGAGCACTACATCAGGCTGCGCGACCGCTACGAAAACAGCCCCAAGGCCGATGAGATCCATGACCAGATTGAAGAGCAGTTCATGCGCCTCAAGCTGGCGCCCAAGACCCTTGATCTGCTGATCAACGGCATGCGCTTCCACGTTGCGCGCGTGCGCGATGTTGAGCGCGCCATCATGCAGGTATGCGTCGAGCGCTGCGGCATGCCGCGCAAGGATTTCATCAAGAGCTTCCGCGACAATGCGTCCGACCCTGAATGGCTGGCCGGACTGCTCAGAAAGCGCACGGACTGGGCCAGGGCGCTCAAGGACCACGCCGAGGAAATTGCTGAAATGCAGGAAACTCTGGCCCGCTTTGAGCGTGAGCAGCGCATCAGCGTGGCCGGCCTGCTTGATCTCAACCGCGGCATGTCCATAGGCGAGGCCAAGGCGCGGCGCGCCAAGAAGGAAATGGTCGAGGCCAACCTGCGTCTGGTTATTTCCATCGCCAAGAAATACACCAACCGCGGCCTGCAGTTCCTGGATCTGATCCAGGAAGGCAACAT
>DATGTG010000181.1:0-11130 GCA_035301965.1 Wenzhouxiangella sp.
GTGCTCGTGTGGAATGCCATTGACCTCCCGGCCGGCCAGGACGTCAACTTTTTCAACATGCTGTCCCTTGCAGCCGTGCTGACCGTGGCCGTCATCATCCCGGCTTCCGGCGCCAGCCGCTCGGGCCAGGCATGCGCAATCATTTTGCCGGGCGCCGCACTGTGCGTGCTTCTGCAGTGGGTGGTGCCGACCAAACCGCTGCCGCTGGGCAGTCTGTCCGCGGCTGTCCGGCTTCACATCATCAGCTCGCTCCTGGCCTACAGCCTGCTGAGCATTGCCGCCATCAATGCGGTCATGCTGGCAGTTCAGGATCGGGCCCTGCGCCATCCGCACCTGGTTCACCGGCTCGATTCACTGCCGCCGCTGGCCGTGATTGAAAACATCATGTTCAAGCTGATCTGGCTGGGCTGGCTCCTGCTTGGTCTGAGCCTGGCCACCGGGCTGGTGTTTATTGACGACCTGCTGGCCCAGCACCTGGCCCACAAAACCGTCCTGTCCATGCTGTCCTGGCTGCTGTTCGGGCTGCTCTTGCTGGGACGCTGGCGGTTCGGCTGGCGCGGGCGGGCGGCAGCGCGCTGGACGTTGCTGGCCATGCTTATACTGACGCTGGCCTACTTTGGCAGCAAGCTGGTGCTCGAGCTGATGCTTGGAAAGAGTTGGCAGCTGCCGCCAGGCGGCTGAGCATTCAATCATCGCCGCTGTCGGCAGACGGAGCGCTGCCGGAAATGGCCATCAGCTGTGACACGAGCCTGGGCCAGTCGACCAGACGGCGGTGCCCCACCACATCCAGGCGCGGCAAACCACGCCCCTGGACAATGAAAAAACCGCCGGCGTCCCGTTCAGCCACCCCGTCCAGGTGGCAAATGTTGCGGTCAAGGCGGCACGCCAGGCCGGCCCGGCGATAGGAAAACTCGTCAAACATGCGCAGCAGCCCGGCGCCCGCGGCCGCTCCACCCCCGAGCCGCGACAGGTTTTCAACCGCCCTTTGGCTGATACGGCGACGCGGTGCGTCCGCAAGCGTATAGGCGCGCGCATCCATGGCCACAGGACGCCAGTCAAGCAGGCGCAAATCATGAAACCAGCCGGAAAGCAGCCCGTCCATATGCCCGAAATTGAAGGCGCCGGTCAGTTCGGCAAGATCAAGGCGCTCAAATTCCACCTGCGCAGCCAGGGCCGGCAGCGATCCAAACGGTCGCTCTATGACCAGATCGGTCACCGTGATCTGCCCCGAAAAAGCCTCCACATCAATGCCGCCGGTAAAATCAAGCCGGTTGTCGGCAAAACGGATTCCCGGAAATCGGCCGGACAGCCGGCCTCCAAATTCAGGCCAGCCCAGCACCTTGGTCAGGCCCGGCAGGCCAAGGGGCTCAATATGCACATCCATGGACAGTGAATCATGCGCTTCGGCAGCTGCGCGCCAGTCCAGGTGCTCAACCACCACGGCGCCGTCAAGCAGCGGCACTTCCAGGGGCTCACTCAGGCCCCAATGGTCACGACTGCCATCAAGCACCAGTGCCGACTGGCCAAACGGCAGGCTGAGCAGGGAAAATCCGCGCCACTCAAGCTGTGCGGACACCCGGTTTCTGCCCAGCTCAAAATACCCGTCAACCGGCCCGGCTGAAAAACGCTGTTGCCCATCTTTTGCAACCAGTGAATCCAGATCAAGATATACGGTAAATCCGTTGTCTGCGTCCCACAACAACGATGCATCCAGCCGGCCGGCCGTTTCCAGATCGGACAGTCCGTAACCTGAAGCTGGTCCACTGCCCCAGCGCTGCCAGGCCTGCGGGAACACAAAATGCGACCGCTCAATCTCCAGCCCGGCCAGCGACCAGCCTTGCTCGCCCGGCACAAGAACCAGGCTTCCGCGCGCGCCAGCCACACCACCATCATCAATTTCAACGCGCTCCAGGCTGAGTGTCCCGCTGTCAGCAACCTGTCCGGCCACCTCCAGCAGCAGGGGCCCGTCAGGTGGCGGCAAATAAACCGACCAGAACAACAGCTCGCCGGCAGTTTGCAGGATTTCACCTGAGAACCGCAGCGGCTCATCGGCGCCCAGCCCGTCAACGCGGCCGCTGAGCTCAAACTGTGCGCCGTCGCCGGCAATCAGCCCGTCCGGGCTGTCGAAACTGACCTGGTCCAGCACCAGGTTCACGCTCAGCTGCCCATCAGACAGACTTGCCCCGCCCTGAACCCCGCCTTCGAGAAAGCTCAGTCCGGGAATTTCAGGAATGACGGAAGCAAGATTTTCCAGCCTCAGCCCCTCAAGCCGAAGCTCAAGGGCCGGCGCCCTGGAAAGATCTCCGTCCGGCCACCAGACATGGCCGGAAGCCGCCAGGTCTTCAACTTCAAAGGCCTGGCCCAAACCATCTGCCGCGTCAAACTCCGACAGCCGGCCCGACAGGGCCGAACCGCTCGAATCTTCCCAGACAAAATCTCCTTCCTGGCACCAGGCACCGGCAGGCCATGGAGATCCGCGCCGGCAATTTATTTCCAGACGCCCTTTCCAGCGGTCAATTTTCAGTTCGTCCACACTCAGCTGCCAGCTGCCGGCCTGACGAGTCATATCCGGTTGCCAGCTGAATTCAGCCGCGCTCCAGGATGCCACTCCGGCCTGCCCGCTTCCCAGCCTGAGATTCAGCTGTTCTTGCGCACCGGCATGGACTGCAAGCAGCAGCAGCAATGCCGCCGGGCTTTTCCCGGCTGCACGGCTGGCGTATGATGAAAACCATGCCCAATGACGCATCAATTCGCTCCATCGATCAGCTGCGCATTCTGGTTGTTGATGATCATCTCATCAACCGCGAGCTGCTCAGCACCGGACTGAGCCGGACAGTGGGCCGTATCGACACGGCCGAAAACGGGCCGGATGCAGTCGATCTGTGCTCACGGCATGACTATGATGCCATTCTGATGGATTTGCACATGCCGCAAATGGATGGACGCACCGCGGCACGCCTGATCCGCGAGCTTGACACACCGTCGGCCCGGGCGCGCATGGTGGCCCTGACCGCCGACACGCGCCCTGCGCAGCGCGCTCGACTGCTCAAGGAAGATTTTGACGAATACCTCAACAAGCCTGTTTCCATCGCTGGACTGACAGCAGCATTGCGACAGCTGTTCAGGCTCCCCGGCCCTGCAGGTGCAATGCTCAGGCCGGACGGCCCTGATCGACTGATTGATCCGGGCTCCGCCCTGGCCGCCACGGGCGATGATGCCGGTTTGAGCCACCGGCTGGCAGCCATGTTCATGGATGAGCTTGAAGAAAAGCTGCCGCTTCTCGATGACATGCTCTACCGCGGGGACAGACACGCAGCAGCAGGCCTTTTGCACCAGTGGGCCGGCAGCAGTGGCTATGCTGGCGCAATGCGTCTGTCAAAAGCCTGTCAGCGGCTTCACCAGCCGCTTGTATCGGAAGATGACGAGAACCTGACCGGCATCAGATACCTGCACTTTTTACGCATCGCGCATGCGACGCGACAGGCGCTGCGCCATTCACTGGCGAGAGTGGCCTGATGCAGCCACCAACAGCTGTTTCATTTCGGCAACCGCTGCATGCAGGCCGCTGAAAACCGCGCGTGAAACAATGGCGTGGCCAATGTTGAATTCGGCAATGCCGCCAATGGCGGCCACCGGGTGGACATTGTGATAGTCAAGGCCATGGCCGGCATTGACAATGAGCCCCAGACGCCGGCCGACAGCAACTGCGGTACGCAGCCTTTCAAGCTCACGGGCCGCCTCCTTTCTGGTGCGAGCCTTGGCCCACGGGCCGGTGTGCAGCTCCACGGCCGGAGCACCCACCTCCAGCGCATTTTCCAGTGATTCGACATCGGGATTGACAAACAGGCTGGTGCGAATGCCGGCTTCGGCAAGGCGCCGGCAGGCTGCAGTGATTTGCTGCTTGCCCGCGCTGATGTCCAGCCCGCCTTCGGTGGTCAGTTCTTCATCCGTTTCCGGCACCAGGCATACATCTGCAGGATTGATGGCTTCGGCAATTGCCAGCATTTCCTCGGTCACCGCTATTTCCAGATTCATGCGCGTGCCCATGGTTTCGGCCAGCTGCCGCAAGTCCTCGTCCTGGATATGACGACGATCGCGGCGCAGGTGTACGGTGATCGCATCAGCGCCCGCCTGTTCAGCCACCAGGGCTGCCTGCACGACTGACGGCTGCTGCCCGCCGCGCGCCTGTCGAAGGGTCGCGACATGATCGATATTGACGCCAAGTCCAGGTCTGTTCATTACTTTTAATCTCCGTGTTTTCGAGTGCGGACGCTTGCCAGCAGCTGGCGCGATGCCAGTGGCCGCCCTCCAAGGTGCGGGTCAATGAGCCGACGCATCAGCGCCCGCATTTCGCGCGCGGCGGTGCGGCTGGTGGTGTGACCATCTGCCAGCGCCAGAATGGTTTGCCCGCTGAATGTTTGGTTGCTGTCGTCATCGGCCGGAAAAAAACCGGCGTCCGGTTTCAGATGATAGCGTTTGTCAGGGCTTATGGGACGGCCGCTTTGGGCATCAAGGCGAAAATCGGGGGCAACACCCAGGCCGCGCAGCAGTTCCATTTCAAAACGGCGCAGCACCAGCGCCTGGGCCTTTTCACCCTGTGCAAGCCCGACCAGAGCAGCCGAATAGGCGTCAAATACTTCCGGATGCGGATCATCGCGCTTGAGCAGGCGCAAAACCAGCTCATTTGCATAAAACCCGCACCACAGGGCCTGTCCTGTCAGGGCAAGACCAGCTTCCAGGGACTCAAGCGCCGTCATTGTGCCCACTTCACCACGGCGCAACCAGGACGCTGACAATGGAATATAAGGCTCGATTTGCCCGCGCCAGGCCGACCGGGCCGACCGGGCGCCCTTGGCCACCAGCCCCACTCGGCCCTGCTCGCGCGAAAAAAACTCGACCAGAAGACTGGATTCCCGCCACGCCCGCCTGTGGATGACCCAGCCGTGCAGGTGTTCAAACCGCGCCAAGGGAGTCAACCCCTGCGGCTGTAGCCCAGCTCGTCAAGCGCGCGCTCGTCGTCCATCCAGTCGCGGCGGGTTTTGACATGCAGCTCGAGATGAACACGTTCGTCCAGCAGCTGCGCGATCTTGTGGCGCGCCCGGGTTCCAACCCGCTTCAGTACCTGGCCTTCGCGCCCGATGACCATGCCCTTGTGACGCTCGCTGGCAACCAGTATCAGCGCATTGATTTCAACCCGGCGTCCCGTCCGTTTGAAGCGTTCAATCACAACGGTAATTCCGTAAGGGATTTCCTGATGGAGATTGAGCATGAGCTGCTCACGCACCAGTTCGGCAACCAGAAAGCGCTCCGACTTGTCGGTAAACAGCTCGGAGTCGTATACGGGGCTGCCTTCGGGCAGCACCTCAAAGACTTCATCAAGCAGGGCATTCAAACCCTGCTCCTTGAGGGCCGACAAATACACCACGGCGTCAAACTCGACCCGTGCTGTCAGCTCGGCTGTTTTTTCAAGCAAAACACCACGATCAGACAGCAGATCGACCTTGTTGAAGGCCAGAATTTTTGGCGCATCCATGCGGCTGATCATGTCGAAGACGCGCTCATCCTCTTCGGTCCAGCGGGTGGCATCAAGCATCATGACAATGACATCGACCCCTTTGGCCGTGCTGGCTGCAGTGCGGTTGAGTCTTCGGTTGAGGGCGTGATCGCGGCGTCGATGAAGCCCTGGAGTGTCAACAAAAATGGCCTGTCCCTGCGGCCGGTTGACAATGCCGGTGATGCGGTGCCGGGTGGTCTGCGGCTTGTGGGTGGCTATAGCGATTGGCTCGCCCACCAGGGCATTGATCAGGGTTGACTTGCCGGTGTTGGGGCGTCCAAGTATGGCGATATAGCCGCAGCGCAGGCTTGTCATTTTGACTCTCTGTCAGGGGTTTTGAAGTGTTCGTGGAGACGCTCAAGCATTGCGACAGCCGCGGCCTGTTCGGCCTTGCGCCTGCTGCCTGCCTCCGCCCGGGTTGGTTCAGCCAGCCGGCCGGCACTGCATTCCACCACAAAGCGGCGTATATGGGCTGCGCCAAATTCATCCACAATGGTGTATTCGGGCGGCTCGTGGCCGCGCCCCTGCAAAAGCTCCTGCAACCGGGTTTTCGGATCCTTGAGGCTGTCGGCATCGGACAGCGAGCCCAGTTTTTCGGCAAAGAGCTGTTTGACAACGCTGCGGGCTGCGTCAAAGCCGCCATCAAGGTATATGGCCCCGATGATGGCTTCCATGGCGTCGGCAAGAATGGACTCGCGCAAGAACCCGCCGCTTTTGAGCTCGCCGGCCCCCAGCCTGAGATACTTGCCCAGCTCAAGCGCGGCTGCCAACTCCGCCAGGGTGACATCCCTGACCAGGCGCGACCGCAGGCGGCTCAGGTCGCCCTCGGGCGCCTTCGGCCAGTCATGAAAAAGGCTTTCAGCAATGATGGCATTCAACAGGCTGTCGCCAAGAAACTCAAGCCGCTCATAGTGACATGGTCCGTAGCTGCGGTGGGTCAGCGCCTGCAGAAGCAGGCGGCTGTCCAAAAACTGGTAATCAATTCCGGGCAGGCGGCCCGAAGCTTCAATTCTGCAGGGGCTGTGCACTGTCAAAACGGATGATGGCATCAATGTTTCCCAACAGATGCTGTTCAACGTCGTATTTGACCAGCACACGGGCATTTGTTCCTGTTTCGATTTTAATGTGCCTGGGCTCAATGTGTTTGATATAGCTGATTTCAATGCGGCTGGCGAGCTCCTTGCGAATGGCGTTGGGTGACTTGTTGGCCGCACCAGGCTGGGAGGCAATCGACTTGACCTCGCTCATCAGCGAAACGTGGTTCATGTAAACAGGAACGATCTTGATGCCAATAAAGGTGAAAAACAGCACGACCAGCAGGAGAAAAACAAATCCTATCAAGGTCATGCCACGCTGTTCTTGCAATGACTTCATGTTTCCGGTTCCCTCAGAATGTCACAGACTCCCCTGTTTATTCGATCTTATCACCAATTCTTCGAAAATCTATACAGCCTCTGGAGCAGTCCCAGTGCATCCAGATTCGCACCGCCCGGCCCAGCAGGTTTTCCTCGGGCACAAACCCCCACGAACGGCTGTCCAGCGACTGGTCGCGATTGTCTCCCATGACAAAGTAATGGCCGTCCGGCACTGTAACCGCCTGAAAGTTGCTGTTGCCACGCTGTGGATACACAACAATGGAGTGCGTGGCCTCGCCCAGGCTTTCCGTATATTTTACCGGCCTGCTTCCGGGCGGGTTGCGGTTCAGGCCTTCGCCAATCCATGGGCCATCGGGCTGCTGTTCGGCAGGCTCACCGTTGATATACAGCACCTTGTTGCGGTAGCTGATTGAGTCTCCAGGAACACCAATGACGCGCTTGATGTAGTTGACACGCTCGTCTTCCGGGTACCTGAACACGATGACATCGCCGCGCTCGGGCTCGCCGGTTGACAGAATTTTCTTGTTTAGCACCGGCAGGCGCAAGCCATATGAAAATTTGTTGACAACGATGAAGTCGCCTATCCACAACGTTGGAATCATGGATCCGGACGGGATCTTGAACGGCTCGAACAGAAAAGAGCGAAACACCAGCACCAGAAGCAAAACCGGGAAAAGAGAGCCCAGGGTTTCGGATGTCTTGCCCAGCGCGCCGACCGCTTCCTTGCCGCTGCGCCGCGGGCGCAGCCAGAATTTTTCAAGTGCCCAGAGTACGGCTGCAGCCAGGGTCAGCACGGTCAAGATCAGCGCAAAATCCAGATTCATCGGGTCAGTTCTCCT
Source organism: Wenzhouxiangella sp. (assembly GCA_035301965.1). Lineage (GTDB taxonomy): Bacteria > Pseudomonadota > Gammaproteobacteria > Xanthomonadales > Wenzhouxiangellaceae > Wenzhouxiangella. Next base: position 7,770 of record DATGTG010000181.1, read on the forward strand.
GGTCGGTTCGCAGAACAGCCAGGAACGCTTCCTGCGGAATTTCTATCTTTCCCACCTGCTTCATGCGGCGCTTGCCGGCTTTCTGCTTTTCGAGCAGCTTGCGCTTGCGGCTGACATCGCCGCCATAGCACTTGGCGGTGACATTCTTGCGAAAGGCCTTGACGGTTGAGCGCGCAATGATATGTGAGCCAATGGCGGCCTGAATGGCCACATCGAACATCTGGCGCGGGATCAGCTCGCGCATGCGCTCGGCAAGATCCCGCCCGCGGCGGTCGGCCTGGTCCCTGTGGACAATGACGGAAAGCGCATCAACCCGTTCGCCGTTGATGAGGATATCCAGCCTGACAAAAGGCCCGGCCTGGTAGCGCAGAAAATCATATTCAAAAGAGGCAAAACCGCGGCTGACCGACTTGAGGCGGTCAAAGAAGTCCATGACCACATCAGCCATGGGCAAGGCATAGGTCAGCTGGACCTGGCCGCCAAGAAAACGCATGTCCTGCTGCTCACCGCGCTTTTCTTCACACAGGCCGATCACGCCACCAATGTAGTCCTGCGGCACAAGAATGTTGGCGAGAATGATGGGCTCGCGTATTTCATTGACCTCTCCGGTATCGGGCAGGCCCGCCGGGTTGTCCAGGTAAATGATGTCGCCACTGGTCATCTCCAGCTCATAAATGACCGTTGGTGCGGTGGTAATGAGCTCAAGATCATATTCACGCTCCAGGCGTTCCTGCACAATTTCCATGTGCAGCATGCCCAGAAAGCCGCAGCGAAAACCGAACCCCAGCGCCATGGAGGTCTCCGGCTCGAAATACAGGGCCGAATCATTGAGCTGCAGTCTGTCGAGCGCTTCGCGCAGGTCAGTGTAATCGGATGAATCCACCGGGAAGATCCCGGCAAATACGCGCGGCTGCAGCGGCTTGAACCCCGGCAGGGGTTCGTGCGCCGGATTTCTTGCGCTGGTGATGGTGTCGCCAACCGGCGCACCGTTGACTTCCTTGATGCCGGCCGCAATGAAGCCGACCTGGCCGCACTCCAGCGACGCCTGCGGACTGCGTTTGGGTGTGAAAATGCCGATTTCATCCGCCGGATGCTCATTGCCGGACGACATCAACCTGATCCTGTCCCCCTTGGTCAGGCGCCCCTCTTCAATTCGAACCAGGGAGTTGACGCCCAGGTAGTTGTCAAACCAGGAGTCGACAATCAGGGCCTTGAGCGGGGCATCCGACCTGTCTTCCGGCGGCGGGATCTTTTTGACCAGCGCCTCGAGCACCTCACGAATGCCCTCGCCGGTCTTGGCGCTGACCAGCAATGCGTCGCTGGCATCAATGCCGATAATGTCCTCAATCTGGTGCTTGACGCGTTCCGGATCAGCGGCCGGCAGGTCAATCTTGTTGATGACCGGAATCACCTCAAGACCCTGCTCGACAGCAGTGTAGCAGTTGGCCACGCTTTGGGCCTCCACGCCCTGGGCAGCATCAACCACCAGCAGCGCACCTTCACAGGCGGCCAGTGATCGGGAAACCTCATAGGAAAAATCCACGTGGCCGGGCGTGTCAATAAAGTTGAGCTGGTAAACCTGCCCGTCCTTGGCCTCAAAGTTCAGAGTGACACTTTGCGCCTTGATGGTAATGCCACGTTCGCGCTCCAGGTCCATGGAGTCAAGGACCTGGGCCGCCATCTCGCGCTCGGTCAGGCCTTCACAGACCTGGATGAACCGGTCGGCCAGCGTGGACTTGCCGTGGTCAACGTGCGCAATGATGGAGAAATTTCGAATACGACGGGTGTCGGACATCGGTAAGCTGAACGTTCCTTGCTGGAATCGCTCCGGGTCGCCCCGGAGCGATTGCTGATATTGGGTAAAGACGTTCAATTATACCGATACGGACGGCAGCAAACGCGACTCTAGTCCTCGTCCGGGCTTTCCGGACGGTAGGCCAGAAAAGCGGTTGCACCCCCCGGCTGCTGGATCAGCAGCGCAACAGCGGCACCGGGCTTGATGTCATCAACAATGCGGTTGAAGTCCTCAATCGAGTCAACCGGTTGATTGTTGATCATCAGGATCAGCTGACCACGCCGGATTCCTGCCCGATATGCACGGTCACTTTCCACCTCGGCAATGATCACACCACCTTCTGCATTTTCATAGCGGCGCCGCTGCTCTCCCTCCAGGGGTTCAACAGCCAGCCCGAGCGCATTGGAGGGCGTCTCTGACTCTCCGCCACCGCGGATTGCAGTGTCGGCTCCGGCGTCGCCTTTGCCAAGCGTCACGTCAATGGTATGACGCTCGCCCCAGCGCCAGATGGTCAATTCAACCTCGGTGCCCGGGCGCTCCATGCCAACCAGCGGCGGCAGCTCATGGTGACGGTCAATGGGAATGCCGTTGAAAGCCAGCACCACATCGCCCGCTTCCAGCCCCGCCTCTTCTGCCGGGCTGTCCGGCTCCACGTGGGCAATCAGCGCGCCGGCCGTTCTATCCAGCCCGAGCGCATCGGCCTGGTCGCGGCTAACGGCCTGCAGCTGAATACCAACAAAACCGCGCGCCACCTCGCCATGCTCGAGCAGCTGTTCGACCGAATTCCGGGCCACTTCCGATGGAATCGAAAAAGACAGGCCAATGCTGCCGCCGTGCGAACTCAATATCCATGAGTTGATGCCGACCACCTTGCCGTCGGTGCTGATCAGCGGCCCGCCTGAATTGCCGCGATTGATGGCCACGTCGGTCTGAATGAAGGGCACATACTGCTGGCGGGCACCCTGGCTGCGGCCCTTTGCGCTGACGATGCCGGCCGTGACAGACTGCTCGAACTGAAAGGGCGAGCCGATGGCGATGACCCACTCACCGGGCTTGAGGCTGTCGGTGGAACCAAATTCAAGAGTGGGCAAGTCCGTGGCGTCAATGCGCAGTATCGCTATGTCGGTTTCTGCGTCGGAACCAATAAGCTCGGCCTCGTATTCACGCCGGTCTGACAGGCGAACCATGATTCTGTCGGCCCCTTCAATCACGTGGTGATTGGTAATGATCAGCCCGTCGGACTCAATGATGAAACCGGAACCGCCGCTGTGGCGGTCGGGGCGACCACGGTCGCCCGGCGGCTGATCAAAAAAGTGCCGAAACAAGTCGGGCAGGCCATCCGGCAGCTGCCGATCATCGCTTGATGCTTCACCGGGGCGGGTGCCAAACTGCGTTGTGTCAATGTTGACAACAGCCGGTACGGAGCGCTCAACCAGGTCAGTGAAATCAGGGTTGGCCCACGCCAACTGGGTCAGCGTCACCAGCAGAAAAGCCGCCACGATCTGCGTTGTTTTCTGAATCATTTATCTGTCCTTGACGGGTGAATTTGAAAAAAGCGATCTGTGT
>DATGTG010000182.1:0-3876 GCA_035301965.1 Wenzhouxiangella sp.
GATCATGGTGTTGGTCTGGTAGCCGACCGGGGTGAGAAAGCTGGTTGAGGCGGCAAACATGACGACCAGCACCAGGGGCAGGGGCGGCAGCTGGAGCTGCTCGGCCACGCTGATGGCCACGGGCACCAGAATGACCACGGCGGCGTTGTTGCTGATCATTTCGGTCAAAACGCTGGTCATGATGTAAATGCTCATGAGAACCAGCAGCGGGTGCCAGCTGCCTGCATTGACCACCAGCAGGCTGGCCAGCCAGGCGGCGGCGCCCGATTTGGTCATGGCGATACCCAGCGGAATAATGCCGGCGAGCAGAAATATGACGTTCCAGGCCACGCCGGAATAGAGGTCGTCGCGCGCCAGGCAGCCGGTGAACAGCATGGCAAGAACCCCGCCCAGGGCGGCAATGACAATGGGCAGCGGTGTCAGGGTGGCAGTGGCCACCACGGCGCCGACAATCAGGCCGGCCACCCACATGCGGCGGGTATCAAACTCGTCTTCAAAGCTGTCCAGCACGATGAGGTCGGGGTGCCGGCGCAGTTTCTCCAGGGCCGTGCCCGAAAGCTGCAAAAGGACAATTTCCCCGACGCTGAGCGGCTCCCGACCCAGGCGCGCGGACTTGACCCGGTCGGCCTCGAGGCCAACGGGCCGGGCCCGGTAGCGGCGCCAGAAATCCACCTCATGGCCCGTTGTACGGCTGAAGCGGCGCTCGTTGCGCAGCAGGACCCGGGCCAGAAATCCGTCGCTGCGCACGTTGGGCATGTTGCCGAAATCCGACAGCACGGTGACATCATCGGACTTGATCAGGTCGGCCACCTGGCGGCGCGCGCCGCGCAGCTGAAGAATGTCGTCAACCTTGAGACGCGTCGTGGCGGCGCGCTTGATGTGCGACGTTTCGCCCCGGATGAGGCGCACGATTTTTGTATCGCTGCGCTCGCCAAAACCGGCGGCGCGAAAGCTGGTGCCAATCAGCTGGCTGCCGGACTTGATTCTGACCTCGAATATGAAGTCGTCTTCGCGATCTCCGACTTGTTCGGAGTCCGCACGACTCTGTTCGGGCAGCAAAAGCCGGCCGATGGTCAGAAAATAAAGCACGCCGGTGGCCATGACAATCAAGCCGACCTGGCTGAACTCGAACATGCCCAGCTCGCGCCCGAATGACTCGTGATTGGCAATAATGCTGGAGGCCAGCAGGTTGGTGGAGGTGCCTATGAGGGTCAGGGTGCCGCCCATGATGGCCAGATAGCTCATGGGCAGGAGCAGGCGCGCGGAACTGGCGCCCGAGCGATGCGCCATGCCGAGCACCAGCGGCATGGCGATGGCCACGGTGGCGGTGTTGTTGATCAGCCCCGAAATCGGCCCGACCAGAACGGCAATGATGAGCAGCTGGCGCCACTCCGGGCCTTTCATCCAGGGCGACAGCAGCTGTCCGAGCCGGTGAACCAGGCCGGTGCGCTGAATGCCGGCCGAAAGAATGAACATGGCAAGAACCGTGACCGTGGCCGATGACGACAGCCCGGAAAGGCCTTCCTGGGCAGTCGGAAAGGCCGACTTGAGATCAACGCCATGATTGACCAGCCACTGGCTGTGAAACAGCTGGGGAATGGCCGTCACCACGACCAGGATGAGAATGGCGGTGACATCAAGCGGCAGGCGTTCGCTGACAAAAAGATACAGGGCCAGACCGGTAATGACGAAAACCAGCGCGATTTCAATGGTCATTGCGGCATGGTCCTTCCCCGCCCGCCGGGCATGGTATATGCGGTACGGAGCAATGCGGCGCAGCGCCCCGACATGCCCCTATATTGCCTGCGTGGTCGGGCAGCGTCTACAGGCAGGCCGGTTGTGCCTGCCTGTGACGGGATCGATCAGCTGCGTCCGGCGCCCAGCTCGCGGCCAATCAGCATGCGGCGGATTTCGTTGGTGCCGGCACCGATGTCGTACAGCTTGGCGTCGCGCAAAAGGCGGCCGGTGGGGTATTCATTGATGTAACCGTTGCCGCCCAGGGCCTGTATCGCTTCCAGCGCGACATCAACGGCATTTCTCGAGGCGTGGAGAATGCAGGCGGCCGGGTCGATTCTGGAATGCTCGTTGCGGTCGTAGGCACCGGCTACCTGGTAGGAAAAGGCGCGTGATGACTGCAGGGCGGTGTACATATCGCCGATCTTGGTCTGCATGACGCCGAAATCGGCCAGGGTGCGATCAAATTGTTTGCGCTCGCGAATGTAGGGCAGCACGTTGTCCATGGCGGCCTGCATGATGCCGATGGGGCCGCCGGACAGCACCAGGCGCTCGGCGTCCAGGCCCGACATGAGGATTTTTACGCCCTGGTTGACTTCACCGAGCACGTTGCCTTCGGGAATTTCGCAGTTGTCAAACACCAGCTCGCAGGTGTTGGAGCCGCGCATGCCGAGCTTGTCGAGCTTTTGGGCCTTGCTGAAGCCGGCAAAGTCCTTTTCAACCAGAAAGGCGGTGATGGATTTGCTGCCGGCCTCATTTTTGTCGGCGGTGCGCATGTAGACAATGGCCACATCGCACTCCGGCCCGTTGGTGATCCACATCTTGGTGCCATTGGCCACCCACACATCGCCGTGTTTTTCGGCATGGCAGCTCATGGAGCCCACCACGTCGGAGCCGGCGCCGGGCTCGGACATGGCCAGGGCGCCCACCCGCTGCCCCGACACCAGTCCCGGCAGGTATTTTTCAAGCTGGGCGGGGGTGCCGTTGCGGCGCAGGTTGTCAACGCACAGGTTGGAGTGTGCGCCATAGGACAGACCGACCGAGGCCGAAGCGCGCGAAATTTCTTCCATGGCCACCAGGTGGGCCAGATAACCCATGTCGGAACCGCCGTATTCCTCGGGCACGGTAATGCCCAGCAGGCCCATGTCGCCCAGTTCGGCCCACAGCTCCTGGGGAAATTCATTGGCTTGGTCGATATCCCCGGCGCGCGGGGCGATGGATTCGGCGGCATAGCGCTGCACGCTTTCGCGCAGCATCTCGATGTCTTCGGATAATTTCATGGTGATCTGGATTGACAGGGGTTTTGGCAGGTCCCGGCCTGCCTTCGGCGGGCCGGGCATTGTGCGCGGACTTTGTCAGCCGCTGTTGCGCTGGCGCCCGGAAAATTTGCGTGACTGACCCATGTGCGGCAGCTTGAGCTTGCCAACCATGGCGATGCGCTCCTCGGCCATGCGATCGGCGGCCTTCCACGTGGGAATGCCGTCACGATCGGCAATTTCGAAGATCTTGGACACGTTGTAGAAAATCGCGCGCGTCATGCGCCGGGCCCGTTCGCGGTTGTAGCCTTCCAGCTCAATGGACACGTTCATCAGCCCGCCGGCGTTGACGGCATAGTCGGGCGCGTAGAGAATGCCGCGTCCTTCCAGCTCATCGCCGCTTTCGTTGGTGGCCAGCTGGTTGTTGGCCGAGCCGCACACAATCTTGAACTTGAAGCGGGGGATGGTGTTTTCGTTGACGATGGCGCCCAGGGCCGTGGGGGCGAATACATTGGCCTCGACATCATAGATGTCTTCAACACCTACGGCTTCACAGCCCAGCTCGACGGCCGCATTGACGGAGTCCTCATTGATGTCGGTGACAAACACCTTGGCGTTTTCGGCGCGCAGCAGCTTGATGAGCTCCAGGCCGACGTGCCCGGCGCCCTGCACCGCGTAGGAGTACTTGCCGATGCTTTCATCGCCGAACTTTTTCTGCAGGCTGGCGCGAATGCCCTGCAAAACCCCATAGGCAATGAAGGGGGAAGGGTCGCCCGATCCGCCGTGCACCTGGTGAACACCCACCACGTTGCCCGTTTCCTGAAACACATATTCCATGTCGTTGACGTCGATGCCGACATCCTCGGCGGTGATGTAGCGGCCGTTG
>DATGTG010000183.1:0-9232 GCA_035301965.1 Wenzhouxiangella sp.
GCGCACGGGCAGAATCTTTCCGGCAAAGCGCAGGCAGCTTGCCGCCGGGTTTTCATGCCCCAGCCGGCGCAGCAACTCCGGGCTCAGCAAGGGCATGTCAACCGGCACAACCAGCAGGTTGACGTCTTCCTGAATGGCCGCGGCCATGCCCGCCAGACCGCCCAGCGGCCCGGCGCCGGGCTGCGGATCGGCAATGCCGTTGTGTTCGGGCCGCCGGCCGCTGACGCGCGCCTGGTCAACGCCGGACAGGCGCAGCGTTTCGAGCTGATGGTCGAGCAGCGTCCGGCCGCGCCAGCGCAGCAGCGCCTTGTCGCGCCCCATGCGGCTGGAGCGGCCACCGGCCAGAACAATCCCGATCAGGGGCAGGCCCGTGGATGCCATGGTTCAGCCGGCTTGTGCGCCCGGCCCGGCCGCGTGTTCGCGCTGCTGTTCGCACAGCGAGCAGCCTTCGGTCCAGGCGCTGTCGCCGTCGACATAATGTTCCTGCTTCCAGATTGGAGCCTCGTGCTTGACGGCCTCAATGGCCAGCCGGCAGGCGCGGAAGGCCTCGTCGCGGTGCGGGGTGGCGGCCACCACCAGCACGGCGGGGTCGTGAATGCCCAAACGCCCCCGGGCGTGGGCAATATAAAGCTTGAGCGGATCGCCGACCTCGTTTCTGGCGCGTTCGGCAATGGCCCGAAAGGTGTTGAGCGCCAGCGGCTCGAAAATATCGTAGCTGATGCCGGTAACCTGGCGACCAAGGTTGTGGTTGCGCACCCGCCCCATAAAGCAGGCCACGCCGCCAAAGCGCGGGTCGGCCACAAAGTCCATGGCTTTGGTCATGCTCAGCCGGCCATCTTCAATATCCACAACGGCGATGTGCAGATCTTTCATGTCAGCCTCCGCTGACCGGCGGCAGTATGGCCAGCGAATCAACCTCGGGCACGGCATCGCTGTCGCGCAGCACAGTTTCGTCGGTGGCAAAGGCCGAGCGCTGCACCAGGCCGGGGGAGATGTCCGGGGCGTGTTTGCCAAGGTAATCCGTCAAATGGCGGCGCAGATCGGCCACGGTGCCGCCTGCTGGCAGCGGCAGTTCAAGTTCGCCGCTGCTGTCGGCCTCGCGCAGGGCGCCAAAAAGCGTAATGCGTATTGTCATGCGATTTCGACCTCCGGATAGGGTGGCTGCAGATGACTGTGACCATACACGTCCACCAGCGCGCCCGCCGCAAGCGCTGTGGTGTCGGGCGGGGTAACCACCCAGGCGTTGGCGTCGGCCAGCGGGCGGATGCGGTAGGACTGCTGTCCCGGCAGCACCTCAACTGTCAATCGGCCGTCGGCCTGCAAGTCAAGACGTGCCTTGAGATGGTAGCGCAAACGCCGTTTCTGGACATGGTTGGCTGCCAGCGGAACCCGCCACGGGCGCTCGGGCGGCAGGCCCAGCATGTGGCGAATGGCCGGCTCGACAAAAAAGCGCATGCCCATGGCGGCCGAAGCCGGGTTGCCGGGCAGGCCAAAAAACAGCGCACCATCACCCAGGCGGGCAAACAACATGGGCATGCCCGGGCGTATGGCCAGCTTGTGAAACAGGATTTCGCCGCCCAGTTGTTCAACGGCCTGCGGGATGAAGTCATAGCGCCCCATGGACACCGCGCCGGTGGACACCAGCAGCTGCGCGCCGGCCTCGCGCGCGCGCTTCACTTCGGCAATGAAGGCGTCGACATCGTCGCCCACTGTGGCCTGGTGAACCAGTTCGGCGCCGGCCTGCGGCACGCTGGCGGCCAGATAGGGGCCGTTGGAATTGCGGATCTGGCCGGACACCAGCGCCTGGCCGGGGTCATCCACCAGTTCGCGCCCGGTGCTGATGGCCGCCACGCGCGGACGGGTCGCGACCGGCAGCTGCGCCATGCCCAGGGCGGCGGCCAGCATGATGTGGCGCGGCTCAAGCTGCGTGCCGGCGGCCAGAACTGCCTGACCTTCCCGGACATCGGTGCCGGCGTGACGAACGTTTTGGTGACGGGCCACGTCGCTGTTGAGCCTGACCCTGGGCGGATTGTCCAGGCGCTCGGTGTTTTCAACCGGAATGACCCGGTCCAGGCCGTCGGGCATGCGCGCCCCGGTCATGATCTCAAAGGCGCCGCTGCCGCCGCGGGCAGCCAGCGAACCGGCCGCCTGTTCGCCTTCTATGGCCAGCTCGGTGCCGGCGGCAACCGGTTCAGCGCCACCGCCCAGGGCAAAGCCGTCCATAGCCGAATTGTCAAACGGCGGCAGGGTTTCGGGGCTGGCGGCATCGGCGTGCAGTATGCGGCCCGCCGCCTTGTCCGCGCGACAGGTTTCCGCCACCGGCGCGGGCGAGTGTTCGCGGACCAGGGCCAGCGCCTGCTCGGCATCCATCAGCTTTTGGGTCATGAATGATCTCCTCCGGCCACCATGGCCAGGGCGTGGGCGAGCACCGGCGCCAGAATATCCATGCCCTGGGCCACCGCCCTGGCGCTGCCCGGCAGCGCCATGATCAGCGTGCTGCCGCACACCACGGCATCGGCGTTGCTCAGCCAGGCCATGGGCGTGTGCTGGCTGCTTTCGGCACGAAACATGTCCGCAAGCCCCGTGGCCGGCCGGTCGGCGACCTTGGCCAGGGCCTGGGGCGTGCGGTCGGCGGGCCCCAACCCGGTGCCGCCGGTGCACAAAACAAGGTCAGTGGACTCATCCGCCAGCGTCTGCAAACGCCCGGCCAGTGCATCGGGGTCATCGGCCATGATTTGGGCGTCATCAACATCGGCCCCCAGGGCGCGCAAACGCTCGACCAGCAGCGGGCCGGATTTGTCGGCATATTCTCCGCGGCTGGCGCGGTCGCTGAGGGTAATTACCGCCGCGCGGATGTTGTCGAGGCGGGCCGGGCCGCGCGGCCGGTAGCGCTGCGCTTCGGCATCGTTCATGCCGTCGGGGTGCAGCCACAGCCCTTTCTTGCCGCCTTCCTTGAACAGCAGGCGCACGTTGCCAAACGACAGCGCCGGCTCGACTGGCTTGGTCAGGTCGTACAGGGTCAAAAGAGCGGCATTGACTGCCGCCAGCGCTTCCATTTCCACGCCGGTGCGCGCCTGGGTGGCCACTTCGGCATACACGCGAATCACCCGGCGATCGGGCACTGGGTGGCATTCAACGCGAATGTGTTCCAGCGGCAGCGGGTGACACAGCGGCATCAGCTGGGCGGCTGTCTTTGCGCCCTGCAGCCCGCCGATTTCAGCCAGCATCAGCGCATCACCCTTGGGCAGGCGCTTTTCGACCACATCCTGCCAGGCGCTGCCCGGAAAAAACTCGCCAACGGCCACCGACCGGCGCGCCGTAATGCGCTTGCGGCGCACGTCGGCCATGTTGAAAAGCCCCTGGGTTGGCTGACTGCTCATGACTTTTTCTCCGCGATTACGGTTGGCTGGCAACAGTTGACAATGGTAGGGGAAACGGCGCGGCTGCGGGGCTGATATTGTTTTTGGCGCGCCTGTTCCCGGGCGCAATTCGTGACAGCAGGGGCTCAAATCCCTATGATGCAGGGCACAGCGAATACAGTTACGCGTGACCCGACCTTTTTTGGAGCGCCACGATGAGCCTGGACAACAACATCCGTTCATTTGACGACCTGCTGCAGGCCGCCCGCCTGCAGCCGCTGCCGCAGCGACTGCTGTTTGTATTTACCAGCCGAGGCATTGCAGACAAGCCCAACCCGGCCCAAAAGACCCGCTATGAGCAGGGCACCGGCGGCGAGCTGACCCCCGTGCTGTGCGTGGACAAGCGGCCCGAGCAGCTTCACGATTTTGAAACACTGATCGAAGAATCACGCCACACAGGCCAGGACTGGGACATCGTTTTTGCCGGCGCCATGGAAGACCACTCACCGTGGCTGCCTGAAAACGAGGACGTGGACAAGACCCTCAAGCAGATGATGGCCATGATCCGCGCGGGCACCATTGGCCCGCTGCTGGCATTTGATCGCCAGGGCGACCCCATCATGTTTGAAGCCGCCTGATTTCGGCTGCGCGCCCGGCCGTCATGTCTCGCCTGCTGGACAAACTGCGCGCCGCCCTGCCGGGCATGTCGCCCGGCTATTTCAGCATGGTCATGGCCACCGGCATTCTGTCGCTGGCGGCCGATCTGCTTCACCTGCCGCTGCTGCCCGAACTGCTGCTGTGGCTCAACTGGTTTTTCTTTGTGGTCATTGGCGCCCTGGCTTTGCTGCGCGCCTGGTGGTATCCGCAGCAGGTGCTTGAAAACCTGCGCAGCCACCTGGACGCACCGGGCTTTTTCACCTTTGTGGCGGCCTGTTCGGTGCTGGGCAGCCAGAGCCTGCTCATTGGCAACAACCTGCCGATTACCGTTGCGCTGGCAATTTTCGGCCTGGTGGGCTGGATAGTTTTCACCTACACCATCTTTACTCTTTTTGCCGTCAAGCAGGACAAGCCCGGCCTTGAGGACGGCATCAACGGCGGCTGGCTTCTGGCCGTGGTGGCCACCCAGGCCATGAGCGTCATTGCCTCGCTGATTGCCGCCGAAGCGACGGCGCCGGCACTCAGGCTGGAGCTCAATTTCTTTGCGCTGTCGATGTGGCTGTGGGGCGGCATGCTTTATATATGGATGATGGCGCTGATTTTTTATCGCTACAATTTTTTTCGTTTCTCGCCCGCCGACCTGTCGCCGCCGTACTGGATCAACATGGGCGCCATGGCCATTTCCACCCTGGCCGGCGCCCTGCTGATCGTCAACGCGCCGCACGCGCCTTTTCTGGACTCCATGCTGCCCTTCATCAAGGGCTTCACCGTTTTTTACTGGGCCACCGGCACGTGGTGGATCCCCATGCTGGTGCTCCTGGCCATCTGGCGCCACGGCGTGCGCCGCTATCCGTTTGCCTACGACCCCATGTACTGGGGCGCGGTGTTCCCGCTGGGCATGTATGCCGCCAGCACGCGCCGCATGAGTCAGGCCATGGACCTGCCGTTTCTGTTCTGGCTACCGCAGCTGATGTTTGCCGTCGGCATCACCGCCTGGCTGGTGCTGTTCGTGGGCCAGCTGCGCGCGCTGGGCCAACACTGGCTGGCCGGAAGTGCGAAATGACCTGCCCGGAGCAGAATCTTGAACCCTTGTTGATCATGATCAAAACCCGGACCTCATCGCGACCAATAAAATAATGCCGCCCGCTTTGGGGCAACGTGACTGGAGCTGATATGCCTGCCACCAACCTTCCCCGCCGCGCCGACCAGAACAGGGCGCTCTGGCTTAGCACCATCGCTTTCACCCTGTGCTTTGCCGTCTGGACCATCTTTTCCATCATCGGACTGTCCATCAAGGAAGAACTCGGAATCGGCGAGTTCATGTACGGCATTCTCATTGCCACCCCGGTGCTGACCGGCTCCGTCACCCGGCTGATTCTGGGCGTGTGGACCGAGCGCTACGGCGGCCGCCTGGTGTTTTCCGCCCAGATGATCCTGACCGGCCTGGCCACCTGGGCGCTGACCTGGGCCAGCAGCTACTGGACCTTCATGCTGGCTGCCCTGGGCGTTGGCCTGGCTGGCGGCAGCTTCATCATCGGCGTGGCCTACGTGTCCAAATGGTTCGGCCAGGAGCGCCAGGGCACGGCGCTGGGCATTTTCGGCATGGGCAACGTGGGCGCAGCAGTCACCACCTTTGGCGCGCCCTTTGTGCTGACCGCCTGGGGCTGGCAGACCGTGGCCCATGTGTGGGCGGCGGCGCTGGTGCTTATGGGCATCGTGTTTTTTCTGGTGGCCCGCGACGACCCCGAGTTTGCCGAACGGCGCGCCAAGGGTCTGGACGGCCCCAGCCTGGCCGAGCAGTTTGCGCCGCTCAAACGGCTGCAGGTGTGGCGCTTTTCGCTGTATTACTTTTATGTGTTTGGCGGCTTTGTGGCGCTGGCGCTGTGGCTGCCGTACTACCTGGTGCAGGTGTACGGCGTGGATTTGCGCGCAGCCGGTATAGCGGCCGCCGTGTTCAGCCTGTCGGCAAGCGTGTTCCGCGCCTACGGCGGGGCGCTTTCCGACCGCTTTGGCGCGCGCAAGGTGATGTACTGGACATTCGGGTTTTCGGCCCTGCTGCTGTTCATGCTGTCCTACCCGCCCACCGATTACGTCATTCACGGCCATCACGGACCCATTGCGTTTTCCACCCGCATGGCGCTGTGGCCGTTTGTCATCACCCTGTTTGGCCTGGGCTTTTTCATGAGCCTGGGCAAGGCTGCCGTCTATCGCCATATTCCGGTCTACTACCCCAAACACGTCGGCTCGGTCGGCGGGCTGGTCGGCATGATCGGCGGCCTGGGCGGCTTTGTTCTGCCCATTGTTTTTGGCGCCCTGCTCGACCTGACCGGCATCTGGACCTCGGCCTTTGCCCTGCTGCTGATTTCCGTGGTGGTGTCGCTGGGCTGGATGCACTTTTCCATCCGCGCCATGGAGCGCAAGGCCGAAGGCAGAGCGCTTGACCGCCTGCCCAGCCTGCCCGAGCTGGAAAGCATTCATGACCCGGAACGCACGGTCATGCCGCGCCGGGTTGAAGACTGGCGGCCCGAGGATCCGCAGTTCTGGAAAGACAGGGGCCGACGCATCGCGCGCCGCAACCTGTGGATATCCATTCCCGCCCTGGTGCTGGCCTTTGCCGTGTGGATGGTGTGGTCGGTGGTGGTTGCCCAGCTGCCGCGCATCGGCTTTGACTTCAACCAGGACCAGCTGTTCTGGCTGGCGGCCCTGCCCGCCCTGACCGGCGCCACGCTCAGAATTTTCTACGGCTTCATGGTGCCCGTGTTCGGCGGACGCCTGTGGACCACCCTGTCCACGGCCGCGCTGATGATTCCGGCCCTGGGCATGGGCTACGCCGTGCAAAACCCGGCCACGCCCTATCTGATCTTTGTGGTGCTGGCGCTGCTGTGCGGGCTGGGCGGAGCCAACTTCGCCTCGTCCATGGCCAATATCAGCTTTTTCTTTCCGCGCGCCGAAAAGGGGCACGCCATGGGCCTCAACGCCGGGCTGGGCAATCTGGGCGTGTCGCTGATGCAGTTTCTGGTGCCGCTGGTGATTACCGCCGGCGTGTTCGGCGCCATTGGCGGCAGCTCCCAGGAGCTGTCGGACGGCGGCCGGGTCTGGATGCAAAATGCCGGCTTTGTCTGGGTGCCGCTGATCATGGCGTCCACCATCGCCGCCTGGCTGGGCATGAACGACCTGGCCGATGCCAAATCCAGCTTCAGCGAGCAGGCGGTCATTTTCAAGCGTCCGCACAACTGGCTGATGTGCGTGCTTTACATCGGCACCTTCGGCAGCTTCATCGGCTATTCGGCCGGGTTTCCGCTGCTGTCGGGCCTGGCCTTTCCGGAAATCAACGCGCTCAAGTTCGTGTTTCTCGGGCCGCTCATCGGCGCCCTCAGCCGCGCCGGCAGCGGCTGGCTGGCCGACCGGGCCGGCGGAGGGCGGGTCACCTTCTGGGTATTCATCGGCATGATCCTGTCGGTGCTGGTCGTGATCTGGGGGCTGCAAAACACGTCTTTCACCCTGTTCTTTGCCGGCTTCATGGCGCTGTTCTTCTTTACCGGCGTGGGCAATTCGTCCACTTTCCAGATGATCCCCAACATCGTCCGCAAGGAAACCGCCCGCCTGTATCCCGAATACGGCCCCGACCGGCAGCGACGCCAGGCCGAAATGGAATCGGCCGCCATCGTCGCCTTTACCAGCGCCATCGGTGCCTATGGCGGCTTCTTCATTCCCATGGCCTATGGAATGTCCATTGATGCCACCGGTTCGGCGCTGGCGGCGCTGTGGACATTCATCGGCTTTTATGTGGTCTGCCTGGGCATCACCTGGGCGGTTTACACCCGGCCGGGGGCGCTGCTGCATGCTGCAGAGCGAAAAATCCCCGGTCGACCGGCGGCTCCGGCCACCGCCTGAAAAACCTCTGGTGCAAAACCGGGGCGGCGCTGCCATGTACGGCAGCGCCGCTTTTTTGTGCATCAAAAATTCGCAAGCGGCTGATACAAGACCGAAAAAGTACTATTTGACGCTGGTCAAAGCGTTCATGCACCATGCATATCTACAATGCATCAAAGCAAAATCGGACTGACCAAGGTAGGTTTTCATGGCCCATTTTCTTGAACGACTGCGCTACTTTCGCCGCGCCCGCGAATCCTTTTCCGACGGCTGGGGGGAAAAACGAATTGAAGCCCGCCAGTGGGAAGACGGCTACCGCAATCGCTGGGCCCATGACAGGGTGGTGCGCTCCACCCACGGCGTCAACTGCACCGGTTCATGCAGCTGGAAAATTCACGTCAAGCAGGGCGTGGTGACCTGGGAAACCCAGTACACCGACTATCCGCGCACCCGGCCCGGCATGCCCAACCACGAACCGCGCGGCTGCTCGCGCGGGGCGTCCTATTCCTGGTATCTGTACAGCGCCAACCGGCTCAAGTACCCCATGATCCGCAGCCGGCTGGTCAAGCACTGGCGCGAGCTGCGCAAAACGCTTGACCCGGTGGAAGCCTGGGACAGAATCAGCACCGACAAGTCGCTGCAGGACTACAAGGCCAGCCGCGGACTGGGCGGCTTCGTGCGCGTCAAATGGGACGAGGCGCTGGATATCATTGCCGCCGCCAATGTGCATACCATCAAAAACCACGGCCCCGACCGGGTGGTGGGCTTTTCGCCCATCCCGGCCATGTCCATGGTGTCGTATGCGGCCGGCACCCGCTATCTGAGCCTTGTCGGCGGCTCGCTTTTGTCGTTTTACGACTGGTACTGCGACCTGCCGCCGTCCAGCCCGCAAACCTGGGGCGAACAAACCGACGTGCCCGAATCGGCCGACTGGTACAACTCGGGCTACATCATTGCCTGGGGCTCCAACGTGCCGCAAACGCGCACCCCGGATGCCCATTTTTATGTCGAGGCGCGCTACAACGGCACCAAGGTGGTGGCCGTCACGCCCGACTTTTCCGAAGTGGCCAAGCTGTCCGATATCTGGCTGCACCCCAAGCAGGGCACCGACGCCGCCATGGCCATGGCCATGGGGCACGTGGTGCTGCGCGAGTTCTTTGTCGACCGCCAGGCCGAATACTTTCAGGACTACGCCAGGCGCTACACCGACCTGCCGCTGCTGGTTACGCTTGAGCGCCAGGGTGACCGCTGGGTGCCCGGTCGCTACCTGCGCGCCAGCGATTTTGAAAATGATCTGGACAGCCCCGGCCAGGCCGACTGGAAAACCGTCGGCTTTGACAAGG
>DATGTG010000184.1:0-3146 GCA_035301965.1 Wenzhouxiangella sp.
TGTCCAGGCGGGTGCGATAGCCCACCGTCTGCCCGGCCTGCTCGCCAAGCTGTTGCGCCATGTATTGGGCCGCCGACCGGGCCGCCAGCCGGCGCGGTTCGAGCATGATGATGCGCCTGCCCTTGCGCCAGTCTGCATCCAGCAGCGCCAGCGGCACGCGGGTGGTTTTGCCGCTTCCGGTCGGCGCCTGCAATAGCACGGTGGTTTCCACGGCAAGCTGTGCCAAAAGAACGGCAAGAACCTCATCGATGGGCAGACCGTTTTGAAGCGACATGAACGGGGTTTCAAATAAGGGGCTGCGGGTGTTTTTCAGGCCGGGAAACGACAATGACCGGACGCCGTGCGCGCTAGGGCAATGGCCGAGACCTGCGCGGCTTGCTCAATGATACCGTTGATTGCATGGTTGTCTGCGCGCGCTTGGGCAGCGGGTCCACCCTTGCCCGGATCGGATGAAACGGGCTTTTTGTGTCAGCTGCGCAGCGCTTGTGCCGGCGGGCGGAGTCCGCCCGTCCAGCAGCGCTGCAGGCAGGAGCCATTGCGGCTCGCTGCCGCTCGCAGCAGGATCAGTCGTCGGTCTGGCGGATAAAGGCGACCAGGTTGTCGAGATCCTCTTCGCTCAGGGCGTGCCCGAAAGCGGTCATGGTGGGTGACAGGCCAACTGCGGCGCCGCCGTCCTTGATGACGGTGCGGATGTGGTCATCATCCACCGATTCCTGCCATTCGTGGTCGGTCATGTCGCGCGGCTGGGGGTTAAGCGCGGCTGAGGCCGGGCCGTCGCCATGGCCGCTGTCGCCGTGACAGGTGGCGCACAGCTGCTTGAACTTGGCGGCACCGGCTTCGGCATCGGCCGCCACAGCCGCCTGGCCCAGCATGAAGCCGGCAGAAACAATTACAGCGGTAAGTAAAAGACGCATGTTGCTACTCCTTGGGACGAATGATCAAATCCGGTTTGTGTGAAAACGGCTTGCACGCCTATTCTAAACGCCCTGCGGGCCTGCTTTTTGAACCGTTGCTTAACGCGTTGAAACGTTGATGTATCAATTATACGCTTTTTGTGCTTTGATGCCCCACCGTCCTTTGCCCTTATCCGCGGGCTGCGCGGGCGGTAAACTGCGGCAACGGGCCGGACCGACTTGCCGTGCGGCTGGCGGGTGGTGTAGCGCGGCCGGCAAACGAATGAGGAGCAACTGAATCAATGAATCTGATTGAAAGACACCATCAGCGCCGTATGGGCCTGTGGCTGCTGATCTGCTGCCTGGTGCTTTTTTCCCTGATCATGCTCGGTGGTGCCACGCGGCTGACGGGCTCGGGCCTGTCGATGGTGGTGTGGGAGCCGGTGACCGGCGTGGTCCCGCCCATGAATGAGGCCGACTGGCAGCTGGAGTTTGATGCCTACCGCGCCACGCCCGAGTACCAGAAGGTCAATCGCGGCATGGCGCTGCACGAATTCAAGGTCATCTATTGGTTCGAGTTCGGGCACCGCATGCTGGCCCGCTCGCTGGGGCTGGTTTTTGCCCTGCCGCTGGCGTGGTTTTTTTGGCGTGGTTATATTGGTCGGCGTCTGCGCTGGCCGCTGCTGGGTGTTTTGGGGCTGGGTATCCTGCAGGGCTGGATGGGCTGGTTCATGGTCAGCAGCGGACTGGTGGACGTGCCGCGCGTAAGTCCCTACCGGCTGGCGGCCCATCTGAGCCTGGCCATGATCCTGTTTGCCTTCATGCTGCGGCTGGCGCTGAGCCAGCTGCTGCCGGCTGCGCATCAAAAACGGCCGCAGCGGCGCTGGACCATTGCCTTGCTGGTCATGGTGGCGACCACCATTTTTGTCGGTGCCTTTGTGGCCGGTCTGCATGCCGGGCTGGTCTACAACGACTTTCCGCGCATGGCGGGCCAGTGGATTCCCGACGGCATTCTGGGCCTGCAGCCGCTGTGGCGAAACTTTTTTGAAAACACGGCCACCGTGCAGTTTGTCCACCGTATTCTGGCCATTTCCACCCTTGTGGTGACAGTGG
This sequence comes from Wenzhouxiangella sp., assembly GCA_035301965.1. Classification (GTDB taxonomy): domain Bacteria; phylum Pseudomonadota; class Gammaproteobacteria; order Xanthomonadales; family Wenzhouxiangellaceae; genus Wenzhouxiangella. The sequence goes on from DATGTG010000184.1 coordinate 2,007, forward strand.
CTGCCTGGCTGCTGGCGCGCAATTCAATGCAGGATGTCGTGGCCCGGCGGCTGCTGGGCCTGACGCTCGTTATGGTGATTGTGCAGGTGGTTCTCGGCATCAGCACGCTGATGCTTTTTGTGCCGGTGGTTTTGGGTACCCTGCACCAGGGCGTGGCGGTGCTGGTGCTGGCAGCAATCATAGCGGCCGACTACCGCATCAGTCATCCACCACTGCACAGCGCAGAACACGACGGCCGGCTGGCTCCGGCGATGCCGTAGGCCGCTGGCCGGGCAGGTTTTTCAAAGCGGGTCCGCGCCGCGCGCGATGTTCAAAAGCCGGTCGCTGTCAACCAAAGAAACGTGCCGGGCATCCATTTTGACCACGCCGTGCTGCTGCAGGGCCGTCAGGCAGCGCGACAGGGTTTCCGGCTGTATGCCCAAAAGGTCGGCAATATGCTTTTTGCTGGCTTCAAGGCGAAAGGATGCCGGCGCTCCCTGTCGCTGGTGCTGATCAAGCAGGTAGTGGGCGATTCTCAGCTGAGCGTTGTGAAGCGCCAGTGATTCGATCTGGTTGACCTTGTCGTGAATGCGGCGCGACAGCGTACCCAGCAACCCAAAACAGGCCGCCGGGTCGCTGTGAAGGGTTTTGACCAGGTCATCGGCATCATAGCCGACCAGTTCGCTGGGCTTGAGGGCCGCGCAATGCACGGGATAAACCCGTTTGGGCATGAACAGCGTGGCCTCGGCAAAGCTGCGGCCCGGGTTGACGATGGCGATGATTTTTTGCTGCCCGGCGCGCGACAGCCGAAACAGCTTGAGCTGGCCTGATCGGCACATCCAGATGCGCCGGGCCGGGTCGCCCTGCTGAAACAGCTGTTCGCCGCGGCCAATACGCACCACGCGCGCCAGAGAAATCACCCGCTCGGCCTGGCTGTGGCCCAGGCCGCTCAGCAGCGGAAACTGGCGCAATTCTCTTGTGTCGGGTGGTGTGGGCTTGTCCATAATTGTCCAAACAGCCGCATGAACTTGTCGGCGCGCGATTGATGTATAACAAGTGAAGCAATAATTGCGCGATGGAATTTTGATTTTGATCAATTCGAAGTGAACAGAATGAATAGCGAAACACAAATCGACCGCAACGACGAGTTGGAAGAGCAGT
>DATGTG010000185.1:0-5126 GCA_035301965.1 Wenzhouxiangella sp.
ACCAGGGAGCGCAGCTTCAGCTATTACGTCACCGAAATTGCGGGGCGGGTGTACTTTAACGAGGGCGGACAGCTGTACGACCTGGGGCCGGTTGAGACTGCCGCCGACGACAGCCCCGTGCCGGAGCCGATTGCAGATGTCGTCGGCATCATTACCGGGATTGCGGGGGATCCGCACACCGGTGAGATTGTCTTCACGTCTGCATCCGGGCTGTACAGGCTCAAGCCCGACCAGCCTGACTCCATCCGCCGCGTGGGCCATCAGCCCGGCCTGGCAGGCAGCCTGCCATCCGATACGCTCAACAGCCTGCTGTTTGACAGCGAAAACGGGCTGTGGCTGGGAACAACGCAGGCCGGCGTGGCCTATCAGCCGCCAACCTGGAGCGCTTTTGAACGCTATCACCCTGTTGACAGCGATGATCAGCCGGGGCTGCCAGTGGATCCGGTGACGAGCCTGGCCGTGGATGACCATGCCGGCGGCCTGTGGCTGGGCGGCATGTTCGGAGCCACCGGGTTTTTGCAGCTTGAACAGGGCGACAAGACAGGCCCGATGCTGCCGGAGCAAACGCAAGCGCTGTTCAAGAGCGCAAATATTGCGGACATGTGGAGAGAGGACGATGACCTGTATATTCTCTCTCAAACGCGGCTGGTAAAAACACGGCCGGACAGCGATGAGCCACCCGTTGTGCTGAGGGAAAGGGACGGCGTTGATGACGGCACTCATGCCTGGGCGCAGCGCAGGGATGAGCATTCAATATGGCTTGCAACGCGTGACGCCGGGCTGTTGCTGATTGATGAGCGGAACGGTGGGGTCAAGGCTTTCAGTCCTGCCGGCGAGGGGCATTTTCACCTGCCGGAAACTTCACCCGGCAGCCTGGTACAAAAGACGGACGGCAGCTGGTGGCTGGCGGCGCCGGGCGGGGTTTACCGGTACAGCGAGCGCCGCGGGTTTGTTGCCTTCCAGACCGACTCGGGCCTGGCGCCCAATGCGGCAGTTTGGGTAAATGGCAGTCTGTGGGTGGCGGGCGATGACGGGCTGGAACGCTGGGATGCGTCTGCTGACAACGGCTTTGAAGTCGGCATGTCAACACAGTTTGATGACCGGATTGCACCGGGTCGCACCCTGGACCTTTTCGCCGGCTCCGGGGACGATCTGTGGCTGGTGCGCACCAGCGGACTGTATCGCTACCAGCCGGAAAGCGGACGCTGGCACCAGGTGGACACCCACACGGGTCTGGCACCCATTGATTACGGCTCTGAGGGCGCAGTGCTGATGGAAGACGGGCGGCTTTTTCTTGGCGGCGGCGGTGGCGTGGCCATTGTCAGCCTTGATCGCCTCAAGCCGACGGCCCATGCGCCATACACTTACATCACCCGGGTTCAGGCCCGGGACCACATCGTGGATCTGGTGCCGGGGGAAAGCAGGGGGATTGTGCTTGAATACAGCCAGAATGACATTGCCATAGACTATCTGGCCAGCAGCTATCTGGATCCGGAAAAAACGCGCTATCAGGTCAGGCTCGAAGGCTGGGAAGAGGATTGGGTGACCTTGACCGGGCAGACGCGACGTCATTACACCAATCTGCCGGCCGGGCACTACCGCTTTGTTGCCAGAAGCGCTGCGCCCGACGGGCCCTGGAGCGTGGACGAGGCAAGCCTGATGATAGTGGTCAGGCAGCCGCCGTGGCTGAGTGCCTGGGCAATGGCCGGCTATGCAACGCTGGCTGTCATTGGGCTGCTGCTGGTCTGGGGAAGCTACCGGCGCGGTGAAAAGAGGCGCCGCGCAATGCGCGAGGCCCTGCAAAAGCGCGCCCTGGCCGAACAGCAGCGCAAGATCATGGCGCGCCTGAACAGAAACCTCGAACCACAGGCCCTGGGTCGGGTGGTGGCAGCCGAATTTTGTGAAGTGGCCGGCGGCAAGAGCGCATGGCTCAAGTACATGGCAGAAGGCCTGGGCAGTGAAATCATTGCCAGCCGGGCAGACGTGGCGGCACTTGACGCAGCTCAGTGGCCACAACGCTTCATGTCTCCCGGGGCAGGCGAGTTGACCGCCCGGCTGTTTGTTGGTGATGACGAGGTGGCCCGGGTGCTTGTTGCCGGAATGGAGAAGCAGCTCGATCTGGAAACCCGGGAACGCCTGCGCCTGCTTGAGGACATGGTTTCACAAACCCTGCACAACACGCTGCTGCTGCAGCGGGTGCGAAGCCTGGCAAGGCAGGCGGATGAAGCCAACCGGGCCAAGTCGGAATTTCTGGCCACCATGAGCCACGAAATCCGCACGCCGCTGCACGGCATTCTGGGCATGGTCGAGCTGCTTGGCGAGCAGGAGAGCGGGCATGACCGCCAGGCCCTGCTTGACACACTGACGTACTCCGGCCATCAGCTGCAGCGAATCATTGATGACGTGCTGGACCTGTCGCGCATAGAAGCGGGGCGCATTGCTTTCGATATTCAGCCCTTTGAGCTGCCGGCCATGCTCGAGCAGGTGGTTGATCTGCACGCGCCCGGTGCGGTTCGCAAAAACCTGGATTTGAGGCTGCGCATGTCCGCCAGCCTGCCGCCGGTAGCCGTGGGGGATGCGGGTCGCATCAGCCAGGTTTTGGGCAATCTGCTCAGCAATGCGGTCAAGTTCACCCCGCAGGGCGGCATTGAAGTGGCTGCATCGGTCAGTGCCGACGGGCAGCTGGTTTTGACGGTGGCCGATTCAGGGCCGGGAATCAGCGCCGGGGACAGGGCGCGCCTGTTTCAGCCCTTTACACAGCTGGATGCGTCCATTATTCGCACGCACAGCGGCTCCGGGCTGGGGCTGGCAATCTGCCGGCGCCTGGTTCATGCCATGGGCGGCACGCTCAGGCTGGTCGACACCCCCTTTGACGGAGCCTGTTTCCGGTTGACCCTTCCGGTGATTGAGCCGGCCGGCCTGCGGCTTGGACAGCCGCTGACGAAAATGCTTGACGAGACCGTGGTTGCCGCCCGGCTGGGCCCGCCGGCCATGCGTGCCTTGCGATGGCTGGCGCGCCGCTGGGGCTTTGCGGTGGTTGATGCGCACACCGCCGCACCACACGCCGTCGACCTGTTTTTGGCCGACGGCCACGAGGTTTCAGACAGGCTGAAAGCCGAAAATCGGCGCTGGACAGACCTGGCCGGCCACAGCGCATGGCTGGTCAGGCCGCAGCAGGATCAGGCGCCCGAACCGGAGCCGGATTCAGCGCTGCGCTGGCCGCTGGTGGAAAGCCGGCTGGTTGGGCTGCTGCTTGAACTGGCCTGGGCAGAAACTGACACGGAAGGTTCAACCAAGTAGACTAGGCTGAATTTGTGCCACTCAACGGAGACAAGGGCGTATGAAAACAATCATTCTGGTTGCTGTAATCGCAGCTGTGGCCGGCTATGTTGTCATGCTGTACAACCGGCTGGTCACGGCCCGCAATCGCTACAAAAATGCATTTGCCCAAATTGATGTCCAGCTCAACCGTCGCCACGATCTGATCCCCAACCTGGTTGAAGTGGCCAAAAAATACATGGGCCACGAGCGTGAAACCCTGGAGGCGGTCATTCACGCGCGCAACAGCGCCCATCAGCAGCTCAAGAGCGCCGCGGCCGACCCGTCCGACCCGGACGCCATGAAGCGTCTGTCCGACGCCGAGCAGGGCCTTTCCGGCGCGCTGGGACGGTTGTTTGCGCTGTCAGAAAGCTACCCTGACCTCAAGGCCAACGAGAACATGATGCAGCTTTCCGAGGAGCTGACCAGCACTGAGAACAAGGTGGCCTTTGCGCGCCAGTCGTTCAACGACGCCGCAATGACCTACAACATCGCCCGCGAGGTGTTTCCGGCCAATATTGTTGCCGGCCTGTTCAATTTCACGCCGGCCCAGCTGCTTGAAATTGACGATCCGGCCAAGCGCGAGGCGGTCAAGGTTGATTTTGGCTAAGAGCAAACCGGCCGCTGCGCGCTGACGCGGCGGCTCGCCGGGCTGTCACAGAACCCTGCCGTGAACTTCTTTGAACATCAGGACAAGGCCCGCCGCCAGAGCGGGCGGCTGATTGCCCTGTTCATCCTTGCTGTTTCATCCGTGGCGCTTGCTGTGGGGCTGCTGACCTTTTTGGTGATGGATGATGTGCTGGCGTTTTTGGGCGCCTCGGCCTTTACCGCCGCCACGGTGCTGGGCGCCAGCGGCGTTCGCACGCTGCAGCTGCGCAGCGGTGGCGGCGAGGTGGCCAAGTCGCTGGGCGGCACGCTGGTGGAAGCCGATACCACCGATCCGCTGCGCCGCCGGTTGCGCAATGTGGTGGAGGAAATGGCCATAGCCTCGGGCATTCCAGTGCCCGAAATATGGGTGCTGGAACACGAGCCGGGCATCAATGCCTTTGCTGCCGGCTATTCACCTGCCGACGCGGCCATTGCCGTCACCCGGGGCGCGCTGGAAAACCTCAATCGCGATGAGCTGCAGGGCGTGGTTGCCCACGAGTTCAGCCATGTTTTCAATGGCGACATGCGCCTCAACATCCGGCTGATCGGGTTTGTCTACGGCATTCTGGTCATTTCAATCGCCGGGCGCAAGCTGCTGATGTCGGCCCGCTACTCCCGGCGCGGCCGCGATACGGCGGTTGTTGTGGCGGCCGGCATGGCGATTTTTCTGGTCGGGGCCATCGGCCTTTTTTTCGGCCGCCTGATCAAGGCCGCAATATCGCGCCAGCGCGAATACCTGGCCGACGCCTCGGCCGTGCAGTTCACCCGCAACCCCGACGGCATAGGCAACGCCCTGAAGAAAATTGGCGCCCTGTCCCATCACTCCTATTTGCAGGCCGACAGCGAGGAGGTGGGCCACATGCTGTTTGCCAGAGGCGTGGGGCGGCAGATGTTTCAAACCCACCCGCCGCTGGAAGACCGCATTCTGGCGGTTGATCCGTCTTTCAGACCGGAGGAACTTGCCGAGCTGGCCAAATCCATGGCCCGCCATGCCCAGGCCAGACAGGCCGAGCGCGAAGAGGCTCAGCGCCGCAAGCAGGCCGAAAAGAAAACGCCCGGGGTGGATCCGGCCCGCTCGGTCATGGATCTGGGCAACCTGGCCAAACAGATCGGCAAGCCCGGCGTTGAACAGGCCCTGACGGCCGCCATGCTGGCGGCGG
>DATGTG010000186.1:0-15920 GCA_035301965.1 Wenzhouxiangella sp.
CTGGGGCTCAACAGCGTGCGCGTTCTGGCCGATGAAATCAGCCGCTCGCTTGAGCAGGGCAATGAGGTGGATGCGCCGGCTGTTCTGAGCGGGTTCCAGCGTCGCTCGCGGGCGACCAGCCTGCCGCTGTTTCTGGCCACATCAACCGTGGTGGGGCTGTATACCGACGAGCGGGCAGCGGCACGACTGGTGCGCCGCACCATGCTGAAAGCCGCCAGCCGTCTGGCGCCTTTCCGACGCGCCATTGCCGGCCAGCTGACCGGCCGCGGCAGCCTGCCGGCGCCGGTCGAGGCGCTCAGGCGGCGCGTGTTTGAGTCGGGGCGGGCGTCGGGCTGAAGCCGCCCCGCCCGCGGTCTCAGGCATCGCCCTCGGGTTTTGCGGCCACAATGTCGACCGAATCGCCAGCGGCGGATTTAAGCAGCAGCTTGCCGTCGGCGGAAATGTCAAAGTGGCGGATTTCGGGCAGCCGCTCGAAAAATGCCCGCTCCAGCTCCATTTGCTGCTCGGCGCAGGCCATCAGGGTGGCGCCGGGCTGCTTTATTTCCAGGCTTTCACCGCCCAGCCGGTAGTCGGCAAAATAGCGGTTGCAGGCCGACTGGCCCGACAGGCGGTTTTCGTCGTCAAACAGCAGGGTCATGCGGATTTTGTCGGGCACGACCGTATCGCCAATTCGCTCGATTTGCCATTCCGCGCCGGTCAGCAACGATTGCGGACTGCCGCCACAGCCGTTGAGCGTGCCGTTATCAAGCGTTTGTATGCTGGCATGCCAGGGGTGGGGCATGCCGGTGGCCGAATCGTGACAGATGTGGTTGTGGAAGGTCGCAGCAATGCCGGTGTCTTCACCGCGGGCAAAAACCTCAACCAGATCGCCTTCGCGGTCCAGCTGCAAAATTTGCAGGCTGTCTTCAACCTGTCCGTAGTCACGCACCAGTCGGGCGCGGTGGTCGTCTTCAATCTGCAGCATCCAGCCGGGCTCGTTGCCGCTGGCCCGTTCGGGCATGGGCAGATCAGCGCTTTCGCTGTCCAGCCCAAGCTGCGCGGGGGTAAACAGCTGCAGCTCGCCCAGATCCGCGCTGCGGCGGGTGGCGTCCAGCAGCACCGGGCCAGTGTCGCGCAAGAGAATGTCATCAAGAAAAACGCGGCTGCGCATGGTCAAAAGCGCGTCACTGCTCACGGAATGCCTGAAGCCCAGCTCCAGCGGAATGGGCACCTGGCGACCGTCGAGGGAGGTGTCGTAGCTGCTGATGCGGTGCACGCCGGATTCATCAATACGATCAAAGCGCGTGCGTACCACCGCATCTGCAGGCAGCGCGATGCGCTCGCGGTAGGTCAGGCTGGCAACGATTTCCATGCGCTTCATGCTTGCGGCGGCAGACTCGTCGGCATCATCTGCGCCCGGGCGCAGGTTGAAGGTGCAGGCGGCCGTCAAAAACAGCGTGGCCGCGGCGGCCAGTGCTTTCATGTTCATGTTCGCGCTCCGGTGGGGTCATGTCAGCAGATTCTACCCCAGGGCCGGTTTGGGCCGCAGTGCCGGTGCCGGCCCTGTCAGCGCACCAGGTCAGCGCTCCAGATACTGAAGCTTGTCGGGCACGCCGTCCCACTCCTCGGCGTCCGGAAGCGGCCCCTTGCTTTCGGTCAGAACCGGCCACTGCTGCGACAGCTCGGCGTTGATTTCAAGAAAGTGCCTCTGGTCATTCGGCACATCGTCGTCGGGGTAGATGGCCTCAACGGGGCATTCCGGTTCGCACAAAGTGCAGTCAATACATTCTTCCGGGTCGATAACCAGAAAGTTGGGCCCTTCGTGGAAACAGTCCACGGGGCAGACTTCCACGCAGTCGGTGTATTTGCACTTGATGCAGTTGTCGGTAACAACAAAGGTCATGATGATTTCACCTGAACATGAATGGCGGTGCGGCTGAAAAATTTTAACATGCATGTCATGCGCATATTCTTATGGTGCGATAATGCCGGTCTGATGAACAGCATGCAAAGGCTTGTTCCCGTGCCGGAGCTTTTGAGCATCTGCGGTCCCTGGTCCGCCTACGGAGTTTGCCCGTGCGAATAATTGTTGTCGGCGGCGGGATTATAGGCGCAACCAGCGCGCTGGCGCTGGCCGAGCGCGGGCATGAGGTCGAGCTGGTCGAGGCTCGCGGGAACATTGCCGAAGGCACCAGCCACGCCAACGGCGGCGGCATTACGCCGCTGCATTCCGAGCCCTGGAACAGCCCCGGCCTGTTTTCCAGCCTGTTTGCCTACATGGGGCGCAAAAGCGCGCCCTGGCGGCTGCCGGTTTGGCAGCTGCCGGCGCTCAGACGCTGGGGGGCGCGCTTTCTGGCCCAGTCCAGGCGCGATCGCTTTGTTGACAATGCCCGGGCCAACATCCGCCTGGGGCTGTATTCGCTCGAATGCCTCCAGCGCTGGTGTCAACGCTATGAGTTTGACTATGCGCAGACGGTGGCCGGCTCCATGCAGCTGTTTCACGACCGGCAGGCACTTGCACAGGCGCTGGCCCTGCGCCGCCAGCTGATTGAAGACCCCGGCCAGGTGGTGCCGCTTGACCGCAGCGGGCTGGTGGCACAGGAGCCCGCGCTGGCGCCGGTGGCCGACCAGCTGGCCGGTGCCCTGTATTTTCCGGCTCATCAGTCGGGTGACGCCGCCCGTTTTGCAATTCTTGCCGCCCGCCAGGCCGAAAAACTGGGCGCGGTTTTCAGCTTCAACGAAAAGGCGCAGGCGCTGAAGTTTGATCGAAACCGCTTCAGGGCGCTGCAAACAGACCGCCGCCTGATTGAAGCTGATGCCTGCGTGGTGGCTGCGGGCAGCGATTCGCCCGGGTTGCTGGCCGGCACTGGAATACAGCTGCCCATACAGCCGGTGCGTGGCTATTCGGCCACGTTTCACATTGATAGCGCCGAGCATCTGCCGCGGCTGCCTCTGCTTGATGTCGCACACCGGTTTGTAACCCTGCGCCTGCAGGAAAACGGCTTTCGCATCGCCGGCCTGGCTGATTTTGCCGGGCACAAGCGCGCCGTGGCGCCGGGGCGCATGGATGTCATGCTCGAAGGGGCGCGCCGGCTGTTTCCGGATCTGGCCGACCAGCTGACGCCGGCCAGGGGACGGCTGTGGGCCGGTTTGCGCCCGGTCACGCCCGACGGGCGGGCGCTGCTGGGCAAAACATCTGCTGAAGGTGTTTTTGTCAACGCCGGGCACGGGCCCATGGGCTGGACCATGGCCTGCGGTTCGGCCGACCTGCTGAGCGCGCTTGTCGACGGTCGCCCGCCCGGGATAGCCGCCGAGCCGTACAGCCCGCAGCGCTGACCGGCTGCGGCGTTTGATCCGCATCAACATTAGAGTATCCTGAAATGGCTAAAATGTATTTATCGGTCACTGCAATCAGGGTATTCAACAATGCAAAAACCAGGAACGCTTTTTATTTCAATGTTCATGGCCGGCGCTTTGGCGTTCAGCTCGGCGGCCGCGGCTGACGAAATCGATCGCCAAAAGCTGCATGAGCAGGCGCAGAGCCTGTTTGCGCCGCTGCCGGAAACGGTCGACAATCCAGACAATCCGCTCAGCGACGTCAAGGTGGAGCTGGGCAAGATGCTGTTCTACGATCCGCGCCTGTCCGAAAGCGGGTTCATTTCATGCAACAGCTGCCACAACCTGGCCACCTACGGCGTTGACAACCTGCCCACCTCGCTGGGGCATCGCTGGGCGCTGGGGCCGCGCAACTCGCCCACGGTCCTCAACGCCGCGCTGCACAGCGTCCAGTTTTGGGACGGGCGGGCGGCCGATGTCGAGGAGCAGGCCCAGGGCCCCATTCTCAACCCGATTGAAATGGCCATTCCCGATGGGGATGCCGCCGTGGAACGCATTGCGTCCATGCCGGAATACGTGGAGCTGTTTGAACAGGCCTTCCCCGACGAGCCGGAATCACTGAGCTACGACAATGTGGCCAACGCCATCGGCGCCTTCGAACGCACCTTGATGACGCCCGACCGTTTTGACGAGTTTCTCAAGGGCGACGCCGATGCCCTGAGCGACAACGAACTGGCCGGCCTGCAGGTGTTCCTGAACCAGGGCTGCGTGGCCTGTCACGCCGGGCCGGCGCTGGGCGGACAGATGATGGCGCGTTTCGGCATGGTCGAATCCTACTGGGAAGCCACGCGCGACTTCATCGCCATTGACCAGCCCACCATGCCCATGGATGTTGGCCGCTTTGCGGTGACCCAGGACGCCGGCGACCTGTATGTGTTCAAGGCGCCGTCGCTGCGCAATATCACCCGCACCTACCCGTATTTTCACGACGGCTCGGTGTGGGATTTGCGCGACGCCACGCAAATCATGGCGCGGGTTCAGCTGGGTTCCGAGATCAACGAAGACGACATGGACCGGCTGATGGATTTCTACCAGACGCTGGAAGGCGAGATCCCCGCCGATGCCCTCAAACTGCCGATTCTGCCGTCTTCAAGAGTCGATACGCCGCGCCCCAGTCATGAATAACAAATAACAGGCAATGGCCCCCGGTGCGGCAGCCGGCTGACTTATCATTTGAACCATGAATGATCAAGCAGTCAGCCGGCCCGCGCCGCGGGCAGGAAGCCGCGCCCTGTTCAAGGGGCTGGAAGTCGATGTGTACGCCAACCACGCGTCGATTTCACCGCCGTCGCTGCCGGTTCGCCAGGCGGTGGCCGACAGCCTGGCAGGCTATGCGCGCCACGGCATGAGCTGGTATCGCCGTGAAGTTGAACGCCGCCGCCGCATGCGCGCCGCGCTGGCCGAGCTGATTGGCGCCGAGCCCGGCTCCGTCGGGCTGACGGGCAACACATCCATGGGCGTGCTGGCCGTGGCCCTCAATCTCGACTGGCGAAACGGCGACCGGGTGCTGCTGCTCGACGGCGAATTTCCCGCCAACGTTATTCCCTGGCAGCAGGCGGCCCGGCGCCACGATCTTGCCCTGTCATGGCTGGATTCCGATGAATTTCGCCTCAACCGTGCGCGCGCTCTGACAAGGTTGGAGGATGAATTGAAGCGGGGCGTGCGCCTGCTGGCGGTCAGCGCCGTGCAGTTCAGCACCGGCCAGCGCATGCCGCTGGAACAGATTGGCGACCTGTGCCGCCAATATGACGCCGAGCTGTTTGTGGATGCCATCCAGGCGGTGGGCATTGTGCCCCTGAATGTGCAGGCGCTGGGCATTGACTACCTGGCTTCGGGCAGCCACAAATGGTTGATGGCGCCGGAGGGTGCAGGGTTTTTGTATGTCGCCCCGGCCCGGGCCGAGGCCCTGCAGCCCAACCTCGCCGGCTGGCTCAGCCAGGAAGATCCTTTCGCCTTTCTCGAGCGCGCCCCGGACGAGCTGCGCTATGACCGTCCGTTTGTCGGCGGCGCCAAAATGCTTGAGCTGGGCACGCCGGCCACCCTTGCCATTGCCGGGCTGGAGGCCAGCCTGGATCTGATCGGCCAGCTCGGGGTCGAATCAGTTCTCGGTCATGTCCATGCCTGGCACGACCGGCTGGAGCCGGGGCTGGTGGAACGCGGCTTTGCCAGCGCCCGCATGAAAGAGGCCGGAGGACGCTCGGGAATTTTAAGCGTGCAGCCAAACAATCCCGCTCTGGCGCCGGCCTGGTCGGCGGCGCTGGCCGGGCGCGGCATTGCCTGCGCCAGCCCCGACGGCTGGCTGCGGCTGGCGCCCCACTGGCCCAACTCACTGGCCGAGCCGGCGCGCATACTGGCGGCCGTTGACGAAATTTTGGCTGAAGGCGGCCCCGGGCAGGGCTGAAGCGCTCAGTCCCGCTTTTCCAGAATGCGGCGAACCGCCGGTTCGAGGTCGGTAAGTCCGTGACGGTGACCCTCGGCAAGGGCTTCTTCAATGCTCATGTTGTGAATCCACGCCGCGCGCAGCGCAAACAACGCGCCTATGCGGTTGCCCGAAGCGCAGTGGAGGATGGCCGGCTGCTCACCGATTCTGGCCAGCAGACCGTCAAACTGCGCCACATTTTGGCGGGTCAGATCCTGTGGCCCGGCGATGGGCAGGGGGTGGTAGCGCATGCCCAGTTCATCAACGACTTGCGCTTCGTCAAATTCATCAAACTCGCTCTCGGCGCGCGCATTGACCACGTGCGTGACGCCGGCCTCGGCGGCCGCCGCCAGCTCGTCGGACGAAGGCTGGCCGGCCACCCGGTGCGGACTGTTGTGGTTCACGGCGGCCATTTCCGGCCACTCCAAGCGGGGCTTGTCGGGCGCGGCGCAGGCAGCGGCCAGAAGCGCTGCAGCCAGCAGGCCAAAAGCTTTAATCCTGGCTGTCATCATCGTTCTTGTCCTCATCTTCTGCAGTTTCGGTGGCTGTCCAGTCCACGCCCAGGGATCGGGCCCGGGCTTTCCACTGCTCCCGGGCCGCCTGGCGCAGGTCTTTTACGGTGTCGCTTTCATCGACAATTTCCATGCCCAGCAGGGTTTCGAGCACGTCTTCCATGGTGACCACGCCGGCAAAACCGCCGTACTCGTCCACAACCACGGCAAAATGTTCCTGTTCGGCCAGCAGCTGGCTGAACAGCGACTGCAGGGAAATGAATTCGGGCACAAACAGCACGTCGCGCCGCAGCTCGCCGAGTCGGGTGCCGCCCTTGTCCTGGGCCTGGGCCAGCATGATGTCGCTTTTGAGCACATAGCCGCGAATGTCCTCGTCGGACTGACCGTACACGGGAAATCGCGAAAAGCCGCTTGACTGGACCAGCGCCATGGCCTCGGCCACCGTATCGTCGCAGCGCAGCAAAGACACCGCCACCCGTGGTGTCATCACATCTTCGACATGAATGGCGCTGAAACGGATGAGGTTGCCGAAGATATTGGATTCCTCCTCTTCGAACACGCCTTCGCGTGAGCCGGTCTGGGCCAATACGCGAAATTCCTCGCGGCTGATGGTGGGCGCCGCCTGATTGGGTGCCAGCCAGGCGGTAATGAACCTGGAAAGCTGCACCAGCGGCCACAGCAGCCACAGCAGCACAATGCAGGCGGCGGCGGTGAATCCGGCCAGAGATCGCGCGTAGGCAACGCCCAGCGTTTTGGGAATGATCTCGGAAAAAATCAGAATGGCCAACGTGACCAGCGCGGCGGCAATGGTGACCGATGCCTGGCCGAAAACCACCTGGGCCTGGGCGCCCACGCCTGCGGCGCCAAAGGTGTGGGCCATGGTGTTGAGGCTCAAAATGGCCGCCAGCGGACGGTCAATGTCCTGCTTGAGCCGGCGCAGGCGCCGGCCGGTGCGGCTGCCGCTCTCATCCAGCACGGCAATCTGGGCCGGGGTGATGCTCAAAAGCGCCGCTTCCAGAATGGAGCACAAAAACGAAACGCCAACGGCCAGAAACAGGTACAGGGCCAGTAAGGCCATCAAGCCTCCGCTGCTGTCATGATTCTGGCATTGTAGCCAATTGAAGCGGAAATTGGCCTGTCGGATCCGGCTTCGCGCGGCGTGCTCAGAGCGCGCTACCATGAAGCCGGTGACCGTCAGCTTTCAGCCACGCATGAATATAGAACAGATTGAAATCCGCGAGCATCTGCGCAGCCGCGAACCGTTCAGTTTTTTGGACGATGCCGAGCTTGAGCAGGTGGCCCGATCCGTCCAGGTCAGCTACTTTCGGGCCGGCTCCACCGTGGTTGCCCGTGGCGCACGGTTTGAAGAGCTGCACTACATAAGAAGCGGCTCGGTCGAGGTCATGGGCCGCGCCGGCGAGCTGCAGAACAGGATGGGCGAGGGGCAGATTTTTGGCCAGCTGGGCATTCTGTCCGGCCGGCCGGCCCGTCATGAGGCCCGGGCAGAGGAAGACACGCTGATCTATTTCATACCGGCCGGGGTGTTCGAGAGCCTGCTCGACAGCAACGCGGATTTTGCCGACCATGTTGAAATCGAGGAGCGCCAGCGCCTGCGCCAGGCGGTGGAGCGCGGCACTGGCAAGCACCCGCTGCTGACGCTCAAGGCCGGCCGGCTGGTGCGCACCGCCCCCCTTTTGATTTCCGCATCGACACCTGTCCAGGAAGCGGCCCGGCGCATGAACGAGCAGCACAGCAGCGCAGTGCTGGTGTACAGGGACAGCCACGCAGAAGAGCGGGAAGAACAGGGCGGTGCGGCAGATGCAAAAGCTCACAAGCCTGGCCAGGAGGAAATCCGGCTGGCCGGCATTCTGACCGATTCGGACTTTCGTCGCCGCGTGGTCGCCGGCGGGTTGCCCGGCAGCACCCCGGTGGGCGAAATCATGACCGGCGACATTGTTGGCATCCAGGCCGACCAGTATCTGTTCGAGGCGCTGCTGCTCATGCTGCGCAGCGATATTCACCACTTGCCGGTTCTTGATCACCAGCGTCCGGTGGGCGTGCTTGACCTGGCCGATGTGGTGCACAACGAAACCCAGAATAGCCTGTTTGTGGTGCGCAACATCATGCAGCGCGACAGCGTGGACGAGCTTGAGGACATGCGCCCTTCGGTAGCGGCCAGTTTTGTGCGCATGGTCAGCGAAGACGCCAATTCGCGCATGATAGGCGCGGCCATGGCCACCATAGGGCGCAGTTTCAAGCAGCGGCTGGCGGAATTGGCCGAGCAGCGGCTGGGGCCGCCGCCGGTGCCCTATTGCCTGGTGGCGCTGGGCTCCATGGCGCGCGACGAGCAGCTTTTGTACACCGACCAGGACAACGCCCTGATTCTGGATGACAGCTATGACCCCGGGCTGCACAACGACTATTTTTCACAGCTGGCAAAGTTTGTTTGCGACGGATTGCACCGGGCCGGATACACCTACTGCACAGGCGATGTCATGGCCACCAATCCGCAGTGGCGCCAGCCCCTGTCGGTGTGGAAACAAAACTTCGAGCAGTGGATCAGCGAGCCCGATGCGCGCCGGCTGCTGCACAGCTCAATATTTTTTGATCTGGACGGCGTGGCCGGCATGACCAGCCTGGCCGACGAGCTCAAGGCGCTGGTTGCCGAAAAGGCAGCGGCTCATCCGGCCTTTTTGGGCTGTCTGGCCATCAACGCCCGTCGGCGTACGCCTCCGCTGGGGTTTTTCCGCGATTTTGTGCTCGAGCGCAGCGGCAAGCACGCCAACTCCATCAACCTGAAGCGGCGCGGCACCGCCCCGCTGGTCGATGTCATACGCATTCACGCGCTGGCGGCCGGCTCGCTGGCGCAGAACTCGTTTCAGCGGCTTGATGATGTGATCGCCGCTGGATTTTTAACCGCTGGCATGGGCGCCAATCTGCGCGATGCCCTGGAGTTCATTTCCATTGTGCGCGCTCGCCACCAGGCTTATGACGCCGAGCGGGGCGGTGCTGTCAACAACAACATCGATCCGGAAACCCTGTCGGCCTTTGAAAGACGCAGCCTCAAGGACGCGTTTCGCGTTCTGGCCAACGCACAAAAATTTATCCGCTTCAGGTACCGTCCGGTGCGGCGCGGCCAGCCATGAAGCGCGGGTGGTTTCGGCGTTCGGATGTCCGGCAGCAGGATTGGCCGGCGCGCATGCAAGGCCTGGCCGGCGACAGTCGGAATGAAGCGCTGGCCCGTTTTTATCAAGGCCCCTGGCCGGCGGCCGACACGCCAATGGAGGGCGTTCAAATGGCCGCTCTGGATCTGGAAACCACCGGTCTGGACTGGCGCCGGCACGCCATCGTCAGCATTGGCATTGTGCCCTTCACGCTTGATCGCATCAGGCCTTCCAAGGGCTTTTACCGCCTGGTCAAGCCGCGCCGCAAGCTGGAGGCGCGCTCGGTCACCATTCATCGCATTACCCATGCGCGCCTGGCCGATGCCCCCGATCTGGCTGAAATTGCCGATGAGCTGCTGGCGGCGCTGGCCGGGCGCGTTGCGGTGGTGCATTATCGCGCCATAGAGCGCCGCTTTTTGCACCAGGCGTTCAGGCTTCGTTTTGGTGAGGGGCTGCTGTTTCCGCTGATCGACACCATGGAAATCGAACGCCGGGTGCTGCGCCGCCAGCGTCGCCTGGCCTGGTTCAGTCCGCCTGCCCGGCGGCGGCAGCAGTCACTGCGCCTGGCCGACGTGCGGCGCCGCTACGGGCTGCCGGAATATTCACCCCATCATGCGCTTACCGACGCCCTGGCCACGGCCGAACTGCTGCAGGCCCAGGTGGCTCATCACGGCCATCGCGACGATGCCGTGTCGGCGTGGTGGCAATAGCCCTACCAGCTGGCAACCAGCGCCAGCCAGATCTTGCTGACGCTGGCGTGCGCGCCGGCCCCGTCAAAAAAGGCGGCCTTGACTTCCATGTCGAGATTGTCTGAAAGCGCCCGCCCGAGCATGAGGTCGAGCTCGCGGCCGTAGCGGTATGATCCGCGATCGCTGCGAAAATCATGCACCCGGGCCAGCGCGCGCCAGCGGTTGATTCGGGTGCCGGCGGCCAGGTAGGTGTCGAGCAGGCCATCAACGGGCGTGGTGGCAAACTGGTCGCCCCAGCCGTTGAAGGCGTGCAGGGTGGCCAGCGGCGTCTGAAAGGCCCGGCGGCCGTTGCCGCCCAGGCGCTCGTGGCCGGCCAGCCAATGCCAGCCGTCAAGCTGCTGCTGCACCCGGATGCTGACATGATCCTGTCCGGATGAGCCGCGCGACTCGCGAATGCCCTTCTGGTGGCTGTATTCCAGCCGGTAGGTCATGTCGTCGGCCAGCGGCAGCGGACCGTTCACAAAGGCGCCGAGGTTGCGATGCGATGCCGGCCGGTCGCGAAATTCAATATGGTGAGCGTATACGCCCACAGTGTGCCGGCCCGGTGAATATTCGAAAGTGGACAGCCAGGCGTCAAGGTCGGCGCGTGCCAGCAACCGGTTGGGATTGGAGCGCCCGTTGACCCGGTGGGCTCTGTTCAGCCAGTTCAGGCTGGCGTTCCACGCATTGCCTTCCAGCCCGATGCGGACAGCGTCAAAGGTTTGCTGCAGCTGGCGATGACCGGGGTCACCGCTGCCCAAAAACCGCTGGTTGCCCAGGCTGATGGCCTGGCGGCCGGCGCGCACAAAAAGCTCGCCCGGACGCGTGTAGCCAACCCAGGCTTCGGCCACGTTTTCATCATCGGGGTCGGCCACCACGGGATAGTCCGCACGTCCGTTGGCGGTGGAATTGAATTTTTGGGCGCCGAGGTGGCGATTGCCCTGGGCGGTGGCGGCAATTTGCCAGCCCGACCAGCTCGGGCTGATGAACCCGGCGCGCAGGCGCAGCGTGGAAGCGGTTGCATCGGGTGAAAAGCGGTCGTCATCAACCCGCTCCAGGCGGTAGCGCAGATCAAGCGAGGTTTGCCACTCGTCAGAAGATTCCGACAGGCCGGGTACGGCCCACAGCAAGAAAAGGACAAATAACAGCAGGCGGTGGCGCATGGCAGGCTCCACATATTGACTCACTGCAGTATGCGGCCGGCGGCACGGGTCGGTTTTGACCCGAATCAAACGGGCTCGAAACTCAGTCGAGCGAACCCTGGGCCGACTCGCCGATCTGCTTCAGTCCGTCCATGTCGAGAATGGTGATTTCGCGGCGCTTGACCCGAATCAGCCCCTTGTCCTGCAGCCGGCCGAACAAGCGGCTGACCGTTTCCAGCACCAGGCCCAGGTAGTTGGCCAGATCGGCGCGCGACATGGTCAGGCTGAGCTGGTTACGGCTGCGGCCCAGCCGGTTTTGCCGCTGGCCGTAGTTGTACAGAAACAGCGCCAGGCGGCTGATGGCCTGGCCACGGCCCATGACGGCCATGTGGTGCTGGCTGGCGCTGACCTCGCGACTGACAAGGCGCATGAACTGGCGCTGCAGGCCGGGAAGAACCGAGCTGAGCTTTTCCAGCTGGGCATAGGGCAGCTTGCACACGCTTGAAGGCTCGAGCGTTTCGGCATCGCACTGGTGAGTCTCGTCGGCCAGCGCGTCAAACCCCATGATTTCACCCGGCAGGTGAAAGCCCAGGATTTGCAGCTCGCCGCCTTCCGAATAGGTTTGGGTTTTCAGTGAGCCGGTCTGGACCAGGTAGAGGGCGTGGAAAGGGGAGCCGGCATGATAGAGCTTTTCTCCCGCAGCCAGCCAGCGGCGCTCGGAGACCAGTCTGTCGACCCGCGCAAGGTCATCGCGGTCGAGGCCCGCCGGCAGGCAAAGTTCACGCAGGGCGCACTGGGCGCAGCGGCGGCGAACCTGGTCAATGCTGATGGCAGCGTTGGCGGCAGGCATTGCGATTACCCCGTTTTCACGACGTCAAAGCATAGCACGGCCGGGCGCCATACGGCTTGGTATTGATGCAGAAAATCTGCATTTCGACCCATCAAAAAGAAAAGAGGTGTTGACAGGCCTCGTCTCCGGAATGATAATGATTCGCGTTTGCTTTCTCAGTCCTGTCAACATAAAGAGTCCCTCCAATGATTTCCATCTCCTGTCTCCGCTGCCACAAACGGGCCGTTTTGGTGTGCGGTCTTTCATGCGTTCTGGCAACTACATTTGGCTGCGGTGCAGTTCAGGCCAAAAACAAAAGCGCGGGTTCGCTGGTCAAGCTCGACAACGTGGTGGTATCGGCCGCCGGCTTTGAGCAGATGCTCGACGATGCGCCGGCCTCCATCAGCGTGATCCCGCGACAGGAGCTGCAAAAAAAGGCCTATCGCGACATCACCGATGCGCTGGCGGATATTCCCGGGGTGTTCATTACCGGCAGCGGCAGCGCGCGCGATATCAGCGTGCGCGGCATGGCGCCGGGTTACACCATGATTCTGGTTGACGGCCAGCGCCAGAATTCCAGGGAAACCCGGCCCAATGCGGATGGTCCCGGCATAGAGCAGGGCTGGCTGCCGCCGCTGCAGGCCATTGAACGCATTGAAGTCATACGCGGCCCCATGTCGTCGCTGTACGGCTCCGATGCCATGGGCGGCGTGGTCAACATCATTACTCGCAAGGTGGCCAGCGAGTGGATGGGCAGCGCGCGCGCCGAAATCACGGCTCAGGAAGATTCGCGCTCGGGCGACCAGTATCAGGGCAGCGTTTACGCGGCCGGACCGCTGGTCAGCGACCGGCTCGGCATTCAGGCCTGGGCCGAAAAATCGCGCCGGCAGGAAGACCGCATCGAGCACGGCTTCAACCGCCAGGACACGGAATCGGGCACGGTCAAGCTGGGCTTTTCACCCTCGTCCGACCATGATGTGATGGCCGAGGCTGCGCACACCCGCCAGAACAGGACTTCAACGCCGGGGCGCTCAATCGCGCTGGAAACGTCAACCGGCGCACCGAACACGCCCTCGGTGACCGACTACGACCAGGCCCGCTATGCGCTCACCCATATCGGCCGCTTCGGCGGCATATCGTCCAATTCATACTGGCAGCACAACGATTTTGACAACCCGACGCGCGACATGCGCCTGCGCAGCAACGAGCTCAACAGCCAGTGGAACATTCCCCTGAATCGCCAGCTGCTGAGCGTGGGCGCCCAGTACCAGAACGAGACCCTGGACGATTTCGGCAACCAGTACCGGCCCGAGGTCAGCCGCCTGGAGCGCTACCAGTGGGCCGTGTATGGCGAAGACGAATGGCTGATGACCGATTCACTGGCGCTGACCGGCGGACTGCGCATGACGCGCGACGAAAATTACGGCACGCACTGGACCCCGCGCCTGTACG
The DNA here is from genome assembly GCA_035301965.1 of Wenzhouxiangella sp. Classification (GTDB taxonomy): domain Bacteria; phylum Pseudomonadota; class Gammaproteobacteria; order Xanthomonadales; family Wenzhouxiangellaceae; genus Wenzhouxiangella. The sequence continues at coordinate 13,622 of DATGTG010000186.1, forward strand.
CCGTCTGGCACGCCGCGCCGGGGCTGAGCGTCAAGGCGGGCCTGTCCACCGGTTTCAAGGCGCCGGGCCTGCGCCAGACCGTGGCCGACTGGGGCCAGATTACCGGCGGGCGCGGCGGCGTGCCGGCCATCATCATGGGCAACCCCGACCTCAAGCCCGAAAAAAGCGTCAGCCAGGAGCTGGGAGTCACCTGGTCGGCTGAAAGCTGGACTGGCAGCCTGACCCTGTTCAACACCGGCTTCAGGGACAAGATTTCAGAAGTGCGGCGCTGCACCGACCCCGATGATCAGCCCACCTGCCACGTGTTTCCCGGCGACGAGGGCTACAAGTTCATCAGCGACCGGGTCAACGTCGACAGGGCGGCGCTGCGCGGCGTCGAAGCCACGGCCAACTGGCAGCTGCGCGACGACATCAGCCTGGCGGCCAATTACACCTACACCTGGTCGCGCCAGAAAAGCGGAGATTTTGCCGGCCAGCCGCTCAACAAGATTCCCGAGCACATGCTCAACACCACGCTGGAGTGGACGCCGACCGACTGGGTCAGCGCCTGGTCGAGGGTCAACTTCAGGGGGCGCACCTCCGACTACCTGAGCCGCACCGCCATGGCCAAGGGCACGCCTTCATACGCCTTTGCCGATGCCGGCATCAACTACAGCTTCAGCCGGCAGGTCAGCGCGGGGCTGGGAGTCTACAATCTGCTGGACAAGCGCGTGTCATACGAAGACTATGACGAGGTGCACGACGGGCGCCGCTACTGGGCGCAGCTGACAGTCAGTTTTTGACCGTTTCAGTGGTTTGTGATTGCTGCGCGGCCCGCTGGCGGCCGCGCAGGTCCCTGACAGCCACCCACAGCGCCAGAGTCACGGCCAGGGAAATGATGCCGAGCCCGACAAGCACCGCATAGGACCAGCTCATGACCCGCAGGGCGGCAAACACCGCGCCGGTAATCACGGCAATGCCCACCGAGGCGCCGATACGCTGCCCGGTCTGCATCACCGCACCCGAACTGCCGGCATAGGCCAGCGGCACTTCGGCCAGCGTCAGCGCCTGGTTGGGGCTGATGATGGCCCCCTGGGCCACGCCCACAATGCCCAGGCTGAGCAGCAGCCACCAGATGCCGATGAGCTCCAGCTCGTGCAGGATGATGACCCCCGCGCAGGCGCCCAGGCCAAACAGCGCCACCACCAGCCCGCCAATCACCACCGTGCGCCCCAGTCGGGCCACGCGCGCACCCGCCCAGTGGGCCGCCCAGGCCGACAGCAGCGCCCCGGGCACCCCGAACATGCCCGATTGCAGTGCGCTCATGCCCAGCCCGTCCTGAACGTACAGCGCCACCAGCACCCAGATGCTGGTCATGCCCAAAAAATACAGCGTCACAATGGTGGTGCCGTTGGCAAAGCTGGCGGTTCTGAAAATGTCCAGGTTCACCATGGGGCGAAAGCCGCGCCGCTCATGACGCCGCTCCCACAGGATCCACAGCCCGCACAGCGCGGCCCCGCCGGGCAGCATCAGCCAGGTCAGCGGCGTGCTGCGCGATTCCACAAACGGAAACAGAATGAACAAAACGGCCAGCCCCAGCAGAAGGGCGCCCATGGGGTCCAGCGAACGCAGGCCGCGGTTGGCCTTGTGCACCTGCCCGGCGGCCGGCTGCGAGCCGTGCTGAAACAGCGGTCGGGGAAACCACATCAGCCCCAGAATGATGGTCAGAATACCGAAAGGGATATTGACCAGAAAAGTCAGCCGCCAGCCGATGACCGGCCCGCCAAGGTCAATCAGCAGGCCGCCCAGAACCGGGCCAATGGCCACCGATACCCCCACCGTGGTGCCCAGGAACCCGAATGCCCGGCCGCGCTCGTCGCCGCGAAAATACTGCTGGATCATGCCCAGCCCCTGCGGGTTGATCAGGCCCGAGCCGATGCCCTGCACAAAGCGCGCAGCGTTGAGCCAGTTGGCGTCGGGCGCCAGCCCCGAGGCAATGGACGACAGAGTAAAAATGGCCACCCCCAGCAGAAAAATACCGCCGCGCCCGAAAATATCCCCGGCCCGCCCGGCCGCCACCAGCACCACGCCAAAAGACAGCGCATAGCCCGACAGAATCCACTGGATATCCGAATCCGAGGCGTTGAGACCATCCTGAATCGAGGGCACGGCCACATTGACAATGCTGACCGCAATCAACGACATGAAAATCGCCGTCAGCAAAACCAGCAGCATGCGTCCGCGTTCAGTTCTGGAAACCATGGCACAGACCTTCGGATGAGACAGGAACGAATCAGCGCATCATAGCAGCCAATAAAAT
>DATGTG010000187.1:0-9614 GCA_035301965.1 Wenzhouxiangella sp.
CCCGTCATGCGCAATCCTGAGCCTTGAGTCACCGCCGCCCGGACGAAGAGACGGCCTCCGCCTCTTCGTCAGCGTCACCCTCCAATCAGCATGACCGGCTGGTCGATGCCTTTCTGGATGCCATGTGGGCCGAGCGTGGCATTGCATCGGCCACTGCCAGCGCCTACCGCACCGACCTCATCAATTTTTTCAGGGCTGTCAACCGGCCCGTGGCCGGGATAGATCGCATCACGGTGCTCGACTACCTCGCCCGGCAGATGCGCTCCGACCTGGAGGTCAACAGCATTGTTCGCCAGCTGTCCACGCTGCGCCAGTTTTTCGGCTGGGCTCACCGCGAACGCATCGCAAAGAGCAATCCCATGCTCGACCTTGAAGGCCCCCGGCGCATGCGTTCACTGCCCGCCAGCCTCAGTTCCCGCCAGGTGGAAGCGCTTCTGGCCGCCCCCGATGGCAACAGCTGGATAGACGTGCGCGATCGCGCCATGCTGGAAACCCTGTACGCCAGCGGCATCAGGGTGTCGGAGCTCACCGGGCTGGAAAGATCGGGCGTCAACCTTCGCCAGGGCATCGTGCGAGTGGTCGGCAAGGGCGATCGCGAGCGCCTGGTGCCGCTGGGTGAAGCGGCCATAGCAGCCATGGAAAAATGGCTGCGCATATGGCCGCAGCGCAAGCCGCAGGGCGAATGGCTGTTTCTGTCCAGATCGGGTCGCCAGCTGTCGCGCCAGGCGGTCTGGAACCGGATGAAGACCTTGGCCGTCAGGGCAGGCATTGACGAGCCCGTCCATCCGCACCGCCTGCGGCATTCATTTGCCACCCACCTGCTCGACAACGGCGCCAATTTGCGCGTGGTGCAAATGCTGCTGGGGCATTCCGACCTGTCCACCACCCAGATCTATACCCAGGTTTCGCGCGCGCGGCTCAAATCCATCCACCGTCAGCACCATCCGCGCGGATAAGGTCTTGCCGGCAAATGAAACTTGACCGGGCACAAGCGATCAAACACGGTTCGATGGCTGCAGTCGGCTATCATTTGTCTGTTGTGGCGCCCGATTCACCAGCGCGCCGAAAATTATCCATGCAGGAGTGCCTGATGAGGACTTTCATACCAACCATCGTGGTCAGCCTGATCGCGCTGATTATTGCCAGTGCGGCCGTTGCCGACCAGGATGCAATCACCCAGCGGGTCAGCGGCCTGGTGCCTGAAATAGAAACCCTGAACATTGCTGAAACCCCGCTGCCGGGCGTGATGGAGGTTCAGGTCAACGGCGAAATCATTTACATGAGCGAAGACGGTCGTTATCTGATGCAGGGCCGCCTGGTGGACATGAACACTCAGACCGACCTGACCGATGCCGCCAAAAGCGTGCTGCGCCGGGAGGCCGTCAGCCAGCTCGATGACGACAAGATGGTGATTTTTGGCAACGACGATGCCGACTACGAACTTATGGTCTTTACGGACGTTGACTGCGGCTACTGTCGCCGGCTTCACCAGCAAATCGAAGAGTACACCGAGGCCGGAATCCGGGTAAAGTACATGGCTTTCCCGCGCGCCGGGATTGGTTCGGAAACCTACGACAAGATGGTTTCCATCTGGTGTGCCGATGACCCCCGGGGGGCCATGACCGTTGCCAAGTCCGGGCAGCAGCCCGCACCGGCCCGCTGCGACAACCCGGTCGAGGAGCAGTACAGGCTGGGCAAGCAGCTGGGCGTGACCGGCACGCCGTCGCTCATTACACCCAACGGCGAAATGATTCCCGGCTACGTGCCCCCGCAGCAGCTTCGTGAAAGACTGGACCAGCTGACCCAGGCGCGCTCAGCGGGCAACTGAGCCATCATTTAAATCCACACGACCCGCCGGTATCGACGGGTCGTGCCTCTATAATAGGCCCCTGTTTCAGCGCCAGGATTCAAACACGCCATGATTTTTTTGCGGGGCAGGGAATCGCTGCCTGAACACCACCTCATACAGCTGGGCAGCAGGCTGAATGGACTGGTCAAATCCGGTCTGGCCCTGTCGGCCCGAAGGTTTTATTTTGTCAGCGCAGAAAAGACCCCTGGCCCGGCTGACAGGCAGCGTCTGCAGGATCTTCTGCAGGCCGATATATGTCCGCCAGAGATTCCTGAAACAAGCCTGATTGTGGCCCCGCGTCCCGGCGTTACGTCACCGTGGGCCAGCAACGCTGCCGGCTTTCTGACGCGCCACGGGCTGGGCAGCTTCGCCCGCCTGGAACAGGCCGTCATCTACAGCTTTCAGGACATGGCGGCCGCCGATCTGCCGCCGCAGGCCCGGGCGCTGCTTCACGACCGCATGTCGGAAGTTGTCGTTGACAATCCCGAACAGCTGCAGGCGTGGTTTGCGCCGCGCCAGCCCAAACCGCTTGAAGTGGTGCAGCTGGGCGATGATGCCGCAAGCAGCCTGAAAAAATACAGTGAAGTCAATCAGCTGGGGCTCAGCGACGACGAAATTGACTGGCTGGCCGAATCGTGGGGCGGCAAGGGGAAAAATCCCAGCGATGCCGAACTGATGATGTTCGCGCAGGCCAACTCCGAGCACTGCCGGCACAAGATATTCAACGCACGCTGGCGGCTGGACGGCCAGGATTTGCCCGACTCACTGTTCGGGTTGATTCGCAAGACGCATGCCGCCGCGCCCGATGGCACCCTGGTGGCCTATGACGACAACGCCGCCGTCATGGAAGGTTTTGATATTCAGCTCGACGTCACCACGGCCGAAAGCCCAGCCTATGTTCTTCAGCCGGCGCGCGGCCATATTCAGATCAAGGTGGAAACACACAACCACCCGACCGCCATTGCGCCGCGCCCCGGAGCGGCCACCGGCGCCGGCGGCGAAATTCGCGACGAGGCCGCCACCGGCCGCGGCGCCCGGCCAATTGCCGGCCTGTGCGGGTTCACCGTGTCCGACCTGCGCATTCCCGACTGGGCCCAGCCCTGGGAAAACGCGCCGCCCGAGCCCGGCAACATGGCCTCGGCGCTCAACATCATGCTTGAAGGCCCGCTGGGCGCGGCCGGCTACAACAACCAGTTTGGCCGCCCAACCCTGCTGGGCTATTTCCGCACCTTCAGCGGCATCGTCAACGACAGGCTGTGGGGCTACCACAAGCCCATCATGATTGCCGGCGGCAGCGGCCTGATTGCCGAACAGCAGATTCACAAAAAAAGCCTTGAGCCCGGCGATCGCATCATCGTGCTGGGCGGGCCGGCCATTCTGATTGGCCTGGGCGGTGGCGCGGCCTCTTCGGTGACCTCGGGCCTGTCCGACAGCGGGCTGGATTTTTCATCCGTGCAGCGCGGCAATCCCGAAATCCAGCGCCGCGCCCAGGAAGTCATCGACCGCTGCTGGATGCAGGGCGCCAAAAACCCCATCAAATCCATCCACGACGTGGGCGCCGGCGGCCTGTCCAACGCCCTGCCGGAGCTGCTTCACGACGGCGGCGTGGGCGGACGGCTCGAGCTGCGCGAAATTCCAACGCTCGACCCCTCGCTCTCGCCGGTCGAGCTGTGGTGCAACGAAGCCCAGGAACGCTATGTTCTGGCCGTGGCGCCGCATGATCTCGACCGCTTTGCCGAGCTGTGCCGGCGCGAGCGCTGCCCGTTTGCCGACCTGGGCGAAGCCACCGCCGACGGCCGGCTGGTGCTCACCGACCGCCAGGGCGAGCGCCCGGCGGTGGACATGGACCTGGACGTGCTGCTGGGCGATCTGCCGCGCATGCAGCGCGAAGCCACAAGCGCGCCGGCCAGCATTGTGGACGACGGCACCGAAAACATTGCCCTTGATGAAGCGGCCCAGCGTGTTCTGCGCCTGCCGGCGGTGGCCAGCAAGCAGTTTTTGATTACCCCGGCCGACCGCACCGCCGGTGGACTGACCGTGCGCGACCAGATGGTCGGACGCCATCAGGTGCCGGTGGCCGACTGCTCCATCACCCTGCTCGATTATCACGGCCACGCCGGAACCGCCATGTCCATGGGTGAGCGGCCGCAGCTGGCCATTCATCACCCGGCCGCCTCGGCGCGCATGGCCATAGGCGAAGCCCTCACCAACCTGGCAGGCACAAGGGTTCGCAAACTTTCACACGTCAAGCTTTCGGCCAACTGGATGGCCGCGGCCGGCACGCCGGGCCAGGACGCCGCCCTGCGTGCGGCGGTCGAAGCCGCCAGCGACATCAGCCGTTCGCTGTCCGTGGCCATTCCGGTGGGCAAGGATTCGCTGTCCATGCAAACAGCCTGGCAGGACGGCCAGGATGAACACCGCATGCTGTCTCCGGTGTCGCTGGTGGTCACCGCCTTTGCGCCCGTGCCCGACGTGCGCCGTCACGTCACCCCCGAACTTCAGGCCGGCGAAAATACCCGCCTGGTGCTGGTTGACCCGGGGCACAGGCGGCTGGGCGGATCGGCGCTGGCCCAGGTGTTTTCGCGCGCGCTTGGGCCCGTGCCCGACGTGGACAATGCCAAAACCCTTGGCAAGCTGTTCGAAACGGTGCAGAAGCTGCTTGACGAAGACCTAGTCCTGGCCTGCCACGACCGCTCCGATGGCGGCCTGTTTGCAGCCGCATTTGAAATGGCGCTGGCCGGCCGCAGCGGACTCAATCTTTCGCTGACCGGCAAACAGGATGATTTGCTGCCCGCGCTGTTCAACGAAGAGCTGGGCCTGGTTCTGCAGGTGGCCGAAAAAGACCTGCCGGCCGTTCGCGCCGCGTTTGCGGCCGCCGGCCTGGACGAACTTGTGCACGACATCGGCGCGCCGGCCGACACCGCCGAATACAGCATTTCCTTTAACGGCAAACGTGTTTTTGACCGCCCAGTGGCCGAGCTGGCCGCCCTGTGGCATGAAACCGGCTATCGCATCCAGAAACTGCGTGATCATCCCGACTGCGCCGACCAGGAGTATGAAAAGCTGTGCAGCTGGGACGACCCCGGGCTGAACGCCCACGCCACCTTTGAGCCGCCGTTACCGATGGCCGCGCCCGCCGTTGGCGCCGGCAGCCGTCCGCGCGTGGCCATTTTGCGCGAGCAGGGCGTCAACGGCCAGCGCGAAATGGCCCAGTCCTTTATGCAGGCCGGGTTTGAAGCGGTCGATGTTCACATGAGCGACCTGGAAGCGGGCCGCCAGTCGCTGGATGAATTTCACGGGCTGGCCGTTTGCGGCGGGTTTTCGTATGCCGACGTGTTTGGCGCCGGCCGGGCCTGGGCCGCCTCGATTCTCTTTAGCCAGCCATTGCGCGATCGCTTCAGCGCATTTTTCGAGCGCACCGACCGCTTTACCCTGGGCATCTGCAACGGCGCCCAGATGCTGTCGGCGCTGCGCGAAATCATCCCGGGCAGCCAGGGCTGGCCGCAGCTGGCGCAAAACCGGTCGGGCCGCTTCGAGGCCCGCCTCAGCCAGGTGCGGATCGAAGACAGCCCGTCGCTGTTTTTTGCCGGCATGGCCGGCTCGCACCTGCCCGTGGTGACTGCACACGGCGAGGGCCGGGCCGTTTTTACCGATGGTCAGACGCCGCAAGACGTGGCGCTGCGCTATGTCGACGGCCGCGGCCGGGTCACCGAAAACTATCCCGACAATCCCAGCGGCTCGCCGCAGGGCATCACGGGCTTGACCACCCGCGACGGGCGCGTCACCATTCTCATGCCGCATCCCGAGCGCCTGCTGCGCGCCGTCAACTATTCATGGGCGCCGCGCGAGTGGCGCGGACTTTCGCCGTGGATGCAAATGTTCCACAATGCCAGGCTGTGGCTGGAATAAAGCAACCGCAATGAGCAACGATGAACAGCACGACGTGAAACCGCAGACCCAAACGCGGGAAATATCCGCCGGCGAAAAGCTGTCGGGCAACCCCGTGCGTGATCTGATGGTGGTGGCCGCGCTGTATTTTCCGCTGGGCTTTTTCTTCTGGTACGTGTTCGCCAGCGCTTTCATGAAGCCGGCCTCCATGCTGACCCAGGCCGTGCTGACCGGCTTCTTCCCCGACCTGTTCGAAAAAATCGTGCAGCTGGGCTTTCAGTTCGAGGTTCAAACCAGAATAGTCATGCCGCAGGAGGTCGAAGGCCAGAAAGCACTTTTGAACCTGGACATCAATCCGCTCATCTACGCCTGGGGCCTGCCGCTGCTGTTCGGGCTGATCATGGCCACCCCGCAGCGCACGCGCTGGCGAATTGTGCAGCTTGCCATCAGCCTCGTTGTGGTTACACTAATCACCAGCTGGGGTGTGTTTTGGGAAATCTGGCGCGATCTGGCATTCATGATGGGCCCCGAAGTGGGCGCCGTCATTCACGACGCCGGCCTGGCCCCCACGCCCATCGCGCTGTGTTATCAGCTGGGCTTTTTGATGTTTCCGGGCGTCATTCCCATCGCCGCCTGGATACTCATGAACCGGCCCTTTATAGAACAGCTGGTCGACAGTCGTCAGGCTGAACCCTGACGATACGGCCGCTGTCTCAAGGTTTGACCATGGACACCGACGTACTGACCGCCACCGACGAAACCGAGCTGCTGCCCAGCGTGGGCGATCATCTTGAAGATCGCGCCGCCGAGCTGTGCCAGCTCATGATAGAAAAGGAGCGCCTGCGCGAGGAAGACCTGCAGCGCGCCCAGGCCTATCGCGAGCAGCACGGCGGCAACCTGCTCACCCTGCTGGTGCGCCTGGGCCTGGTGTCGGAGCGCGACCTGGCCCGCTCGCAGTCCGAGCTGCTCGATATTCCCATGCTGGTCGAGGGCGAGTACCCCGAGGAAGCGCCGCAGATTGACGCCATTTCGGTGCGCTACATGAAACAGCGCCACATTGTACCGGTGCGCATTGACGACAGCAGCATCGAGGTGGTCATGGCCGATCCGCTCGACCAGTTCGCCCTGCGCGCCCTGGGCATGGCCACCGATCGCCAGGTGCTGCCGCGCGTGGGCGTCACCTCCGAAATCGACAACACCATCGAACGCTACTTTGGCGGTGGCAAATCGGCCATGGGGCAGATTGCCGAACACCTGGGCAGCGAAGGCGAGGGCGGCGATGTCGAGGATGTCGAGCATCTGCGCGACCTGGCCTCCGAAGCGCCGGTCATCCGCGTCGTCAACCTCATTCTGCAGCGCGCGGTCGAATCGCGCGCCTCCGACATTCATATCGAACCGTTCGAAAACCGCCTCAAGGTGCGCTACCGCATCGACGGCGTTTTGCAGGAAGTCGAAGCCCCGCCGGCGCGCTCAACCGCCGCAGTCATTTCGCGCGTCAAGATCATGGCGCGGCTCAACATCGCCGAGCGGCGCCTGCCCCAGGACGGCCGCATCATGCACCGGGTGGGCGGCAAGGAACTCGACCTGCGCGTGTCCACCGTGCCCACCGCGCACGGCGAGTCGGTGGTCATGCGTATTCTCGACCGTGAAGCCATCGTGCTCGATTTTGGCAGCCTGGGTTTTGCCGAAGACATCCAGAAAAACTTCGAGCGCGAGCTGGAGGTGCCGCACGGCATCATTTTGGTCACCGGGCCGACCGGCTCAGGAAAAACCACCACGCTGTATACCGCGCTGTCCAAGCTCAACACGCCCGAGCGCAAGATCATCACGGTTGAAGACCCGGTGGAATACCAGCTTGAAGGCATCAACCAGATTCAGGCCCAGTCGTCCATAGGGCTCGATTTTTCCCGCGCGCTGCGCTCCATCGTCCGCCAGGACCCGGACGTCATCATGATTGGTGAAATGCGCGACCTCGAAACCGCCAAGATTGCCATTCAGTCGGCCCTGACGGGGCATTTGGTGCTGTCAACCCTGCACACCAACGACGCCGCCGGCGGCGTTACCCGCATGATCGACATGGGTGTTGAAGACTATCTGCTGGCATCAACCGTCAACGCCATTATGGCCCAGCGGCTGGTGCGCCGGCTCGATCCGGCCACCGCGAAAAGCTACGAAGTGCTGCCCGAAATGGCCGCCGAGCTGGGGCTGGAAAAGTTCACCGACATCAGCAATGCCCGCCTGTACCGGGCCGTTCCCTCCGAGGAAAACCCCACCGGCTACCGGGGCCGTACCGGCATACACGAGCTGCTCGTGCTCAGCGAGGAAATACGCCGCCTGGTCATGCGTCACGCCACGGCGTCCGAAATTGAAAAGCAGGCGCGCGTCGAAGGCATGCGCGTCATGTACGAAGACGGCCTCATCAAGGCGCTGGCCGGCGTAACGTCGGCCGAAGAAGTTCTGCGCGTCACCCAGGAGGCCTGATCAGGTCATGGCGCTGTTCGAATACAAGGCTGTCACCCCTTCGGGCGAAACCCTCACCGGCGAAATGGACGCGCCCAGCAAGGCGCTGGTCATTGCCCATTTGCAGGAAGCGGGCAACATCCCGGTGTCGGCGCGCGAGGTGGGCACCGGCTTTCGCCTGTCCACCCTGTTTCGCGGCCGGCGCGGGCTCAAGCAGTCCGAAGTCGGCGACCTCACCCAGCAGCTGTCCACCCTGCTGGGTGCCGGGCTGGCGCTCGACCGCTCGCTGGGCATTCTGGCCGAGCTGGCCGAAAACGACCGGGTGCAGTCCACGGTTGAAAAAATCCGCAACCGCGTGCGCGAGGGCGGTTCGCTGTCAGAAGCGCTGGAAGAACGCCACGGCGTGTTCTCGCGCTTTTACATCAACATGGTGCGCGCCGGCGAAATCGGCGGCTCCCTGGACCAGACCCTGGCGCGCATGGCCGAATATCTGGAGCGCTCCAAGGAACTGCGCGACTCGGTTATCTCCGCGCTCATCTATCCGGCGCTGCTGGTGCTGTTGGCCATCGCCTCGCTCATTCTGCTCATGGGCTATGTCATTCCGCAGTTCACGCCCATGTTCGAGGAATTCGGCACCGAGCTGCCCATGCTCACCAAGATTGTCATGGCGGCCGGCAACACCCTGCAGCATTACTGGTGGGCGCTGGCCGGTGCGGTCACCATCGTCGTGCTGTGGTTTCGCGGCCAGCTGCGCCGTCCGGCATCAAGGCGGCGCTGGGATGCGCGCTTTTTGCGCATGAAAGGGGCGGGCGATGTCATTGCCAAAATGGAAACCGCGCGCCTGGCGCGCACCTCGGGCACGCTGCTCATCAACGGTGTGCCGCTGCTGTCGGCCATGTCCATTGCCAAAAACGTCATGAGCAACACCGTGCTGGCCGACGATGTGTCCGAAGCGGCCAACCAGGTCAAGAGCGGCACGCCCATGGCGCGCGCGCTGGCGGTCAACGGCAACTTTCCGCGCCTGGCCCTGCAAATGGTCAACGTGGGCGAGGAAACCGGCAAGCTGGATGAAATGCTGCTCAAGGTGGCCGATACTTACGACCGCGAGGTCAGCACCACCATCGACCGCCTGATGGCGCTGCTGGTGCCGGCGCTCACCCTGGGCCTGGCCGCGCTCATCGGCACCATTGTCATCTCGGTGCTGCTGGCCATTCTGGGCATCAACGAATTTGCCGGCTGATGCCGGTTTGCTGCAACTGAACTGAACACGGGCCTGCAAGCGGGCCGGAGGATATTGAACTATGAACATGCGCAGTCACAGCTCGGGCTTTTCGCTGATCGAGCTTCTGGTGGTCCTAATGATTCTCGGCCTGATTGCCGGGCTGGTCGTTCCCAACGTGCTGCAGCGCGGCGAGGC
>DATGTG010000188.1:0-2564 GCA_035301965.1 Wenzhouxiangella sp.
CATCATTACCGTGTGGTTGCCGCGCCTTGAGCCATACGAGTTGAACTCCGCCGGGCGCACACCCTTTTCCTGCAGGTAGAGACCCGCCGGCGAATCGGGCTGAATGGCCCCGGCCGGCGAGATATGGTCGGTGGTCACCGAGTCCCCCAGCAGCAGCAGGACCCGGGCACCCGTGATATCGGCCACCGGCTCGGGCTTCATGCCCATGCCTTCAAAATAGGGCGGGTTGCGCACGTAGGTTGAATCCTCGTCCCACTCGAACATGCTGCCGGTGGGTGTGTCCATGCCTTTCCACATGTCGTCGCCCTCGTACACGCTCTGGTAGTTGCGGGCAAACATTTCGGACGTCACGCTGGTGCGGATAAAGTCCTGGATTTCATGCGCGCTGGGCCAGATGTCCTTCAGGAACACCGGCTTGCCGTCCTGGTCTTCGCCCAATGGGTCGTTGACCAGATCGGCGTCCATGCGCCCGGCAATGGCGTAGGCCACCACCAGCGGCGGCGAGGCCAGGTAGTTCATCTTGACTTCGGGGTGAATGCGACCCTCGAAGTTGCGGTTGCCCGACAGCGCCGAGCACACCACCAGATCATGCTCGTTGATGGCTTCCGAAATGGGTTCGGGCAGCGGGCCGGAGTTTCCGATGCAGGTGGTGCAGCCGTAGCCGACCGTATAGAAGCCGAGCGCTTCCAGATCGTCGTTGAGGCCGGACTTTTCCAGATAATCGGTGACCACGCGCGAGCCCGGCGCCAGCGAGGTCTTGACCCACGGCTTGACCGTCAGTCCGCGTTTGCGGGCATTGCGCGCCAAAAGCCCGGCGCCCAGCATGACTGCCGGGTTGGACGTGTTGGTGCACGAGGTAATGGCGGCAATCACCACTGCGCCATCCTTGAGCGTAAAGGTTTCATCGTTCCAGGTGACCTGCACCGCGCCGGCCGCATCCTGCTGGCCAACCGCCGTGCCGCCGCCTTCGTCGGCAAAGCGGCCAACAGCAGTGTCAGGCGCGCTGTCGCGGTCCTTGGTCATTTCTGCCAGCTCGCTCAGAAAAGCGCTTTTGGCTTCGCTCAGCAGCACCCGGTCCTGGGGGCGCTTGGGGCCGGCCAGGCTGGGCACAACCTCGCCCAGATCCAGCTCCAGCACGTCAGTGTAAACAGGGTCGGCATTACCGTCGTTTCGCCACATACCCTGGGCCTGGGCATATTCACGCACCAGCTCAACGCGCTCCGCGTCGCGGCCCGAAAGCTCCAGATAGCGCAGCGTTTCATCATCAATGGGGAAAATGGCGCAGGTGGAGCCAAATTCAGGCGACATGTTGCCGATGGTGGCGCGGTCGGCCAGCGGAAGCTGTGACAGGCCATCGCCATAGAATTCGACAAACTTGCCCACCACGCCGTGCTTGCGCAGAATTTCGGTAATGGTCAAAACCAGGTCGGTGGCCGTGGTGCCCTCGGGCAGCTGGCCGTTGAGCTTGAAGCCCACCACCTGCGGAATAAGCATGGAAATGGGCTGGCCCAGCATGGCCGCCTCGGCTTCGATGCCGCCCACGCCCCAGCCCAGAATGCCCAGGCCGTTGATCATGGTGGTGTGCGAGTCGGTGCCCACCAGCGTGTCGGGCCAGGCCATCAGCTTGCCGTCAACCTCTTCGCCAAACACCACCCTCGACAAATGCTCGAGGTTGACCTGGTGAACAATGCCGGTATTGGGCGGCACGACCTTGAAGTTGTCGAAGGCACCCTGACCCCAGCGCAGAAACGCATAGCGCTCGCGGTTGCGCTTGAATTCAATCTGGTTGTTGAGCAGCAGCGAACTGGCCTTGCCAAAGCTGTCAACCTGCACGGAATGGTCAATGACCAGCTCGGCCGGCGACAGCGGGTTGATGCTGTCGGCATCGCCACCCAGCTGTTTCATGGCTTCACGCATGGCGGCCAGGTCGACAATGGCCGGCACGCCGGTAAAGTCCTGCAGCACAACGCGTGCCGGCGTAAACGAGATTTCGCGGTCGGGTTTTGCCTGCGGATCCCAGTTGGCCAGCGCAGCGATGTCGTCGGCCGTAATGTTGGTGCCGTCCTCAAGACGGAGCAGGTTTTCAAGAAGAATCTTGAGAGAATAAGGCAGGTTATTGATGTTGGTGTGTTTTGCAGCCAGTTTTTTCAGGCTGTAAAACCCGTATTCCTTGCCGTTGGCCTTGAAATGATCAAGACAGCCGAGCTCGTCACGCATATAGACTCTCCTTGAATCCTGTATAAAGCTTGAATTTTCGAAGCGGAAATTTGTTGAACCGCAGCCCAATACCTGTTGAGCTCGCGCCCGCACAAATCACGCTATTCTAACATGCGCGCCACAGGCCGCCTGGACTCGCCTGGTACGCGGGGATCAGGTGTGTATTGCTGCCGCCCGGTTGAAACCGGCGCAGACATTCATGCCGTCAGCAGGCTGCGCGCTTCCTGCAGCATTTTGCCGCGCCTGAATATCAGCTGCCATTGACGGCCGCCGACCTGGTGCCAGAGGATGGCCGAGCGCAGGCCGGCCAGCAGAATGGCGCGCACAAAGGCCGCCTTTTCCGGCTG
>DATGTG010000189.1:0-5147 GCA_035301965.1 Wenzhouxiangella sp.
CAGGTGCTTTCGCGTCTGACGGGTTTTTATGATGAGTCGCTTGTGCAGCGCCTGGGCCTGGGCGCCGACAGCGTTGGCCGGCTTGTGCTGACTCGCCAGCTGCTCGAGCGGGCGGTTGTTTTGCCGTCCGGCGACAGCGAGGAGACGCTTTATCTTCAGCTGGATTTTGACCCGGCTGGCATCAGACGGCTGCTGTCCGACAACCAGCTGCCGCGCTGGGGCCGGGAGCGGCCGCTGGTGCTGCTGTGGATTGCGCAGGAAGATGACGGTGCGGTCGGAATGCTGGAGGATGATCCTAGGCTGGACTATCTGGTTGCCGAGCATGCGCGCCGGGTTGGGCTGGACATCGTTCGTCCGCTTGGTGATGCTTTTGACCTGTCGGAGGTAACAGCGGAAGACGTGCGGGGCGGGTTTCTGGCCTCTTCTGAAAACGCCGCAAAACGTTACGGAGCGGATGTTGTCGCCATGCTTGATTTGCGGCAGCGCCAGAGTGATGAAGATGACGGGCGCTGGCAGGGCCGCCTGCACTGGCGCGTGGGCGGGCAGGAGCTTTCGCTGCGGCGCAGCGATGCGCAGCGCGAGCGGATGATTGCCGAGGGCTTTGAAAAGCTGGCCTCTTCACTGGCTTCACGCTATGCCGTAATCGATACTGGTGGCGAGGCGCTTCACTGGCAGGTTGCCGTCAGCGGCATTGTTGATGAAGTGCAGTATGCAGCCATCGTGAATTATCTTGAAAACCTGAGCGTGGTTCATCACCTGCAGGTCGTGTCCGTCCGCGGTCGGGAAATTGTTTTTGATCTGGAAGCGGGCGAGGGCCTGGAGTCCTATCTGGAGCTGGGCGGGCTGCTCGAACTTGAGCAGCGTGAACAAAACCGCAAGTTGTTTTACAGGCTGGCGCATTGAACCTGAGCTTTATTCCCAATTTGCTGACCATTGCCCGCATGCTGGCGGTACCGCCGCTGGTGTGGGCGCTGCTGGCCGGGTATTTTGGCTGGGCACTGGGCCTGGCCATATTTGCCGGGCTTTCGGATCTGGCCGACGGCTGGCTGGCGCGCCGTTTCTCCTGGCAGTCCCTGTGGGGCAGTGTTTTTGATCCGCTGGCCGACAAGTTTCTCATGGTGGCCAGCTATATCACCCTGGGCTGGCTGGGCGAACTGCCGTGGCTGCTTGTCGGGCTGGTCATTGTGCGTGACCTGGTCATCGTCATTGGTGGCCTGGTGTATTACCATCGATTTGATCGCTTCAGAAAACACCATGTCGAACCGACCCAGCTGTCGCGCTTCAACACCTTCTGCCAGGTATTTCTGATGTGGTTTGTGCTGGTGCGGCTGGCCGAGTTTCCGTTTCCGCTGCCGGCCGAGGGCCAGATCGGTCTGGTGTGGCTGGTGGGCGTGCTGGTGGTGTTCACGCTGGTCCAGTATGTGTGGATATGGAGCTGGCGCGCGGCGCGCGTGCGCCGTGAAGCGGCCAAAAATGATTCAGCCGGTTCTTCATCCTGAGCAGGAAAGACATGAGCGTTGCACAGCTTCCACTGGCGCTTAAATCGCCCCGCCAGCCCGGCTTTGAAAATTTTGTTGCCGGACGCTCGCGGCCGGTTGTGGCAACCCTGTCGCTGGGGCTCGAGCCTGGCGGATGGTATCTGGTGTGCGGTCCGCGCGGGTCGGGCCGATCCCATCTTTTGGGCGCCGCTCTGGCCGATCGAATCCGTCACGGAGAGCAGGCCATCTTCATCGGCCTCAAAAAAACCGGTCAGCTGGACTTGCTCGAACAGGCCGACGGCGACTGGGTCATTGTTGACGACATTGATGCCCGGGCCGGCAGTGCCGCCGCCGAGCTGGCGCTGTTCAACGCGCTCAATCGCTTCCGTGCCGCGCGCTGCGGCGTCATCATGAGTGCAGCCGGCCTGGATGATTTTCAGCTGCCGGATTTGCGCTCGAGGCTGGGGCAGGCGGTGCGTCTGACCGTCAAGCCCCTGGACGAGGCGGGCCTGCTGCAGCTGGCGACCCTGCTGGTCAGGGAATATGAGGTGGTGACCGGGCGGGGCGCCATTGACTATCTGATCAGCCGCGCGCCCCGCAATGCCGCGCATATTGCCGCTCTGATAGAGGCCGGTGCCCGGCGAGCGCTGGTCGAAAAGCGCTCCTTTTCCATTCCGCTGGTGCGCGAACTGCTTGAATCATCGACCTGGTCGGCCCTTTAACAGCAAAGCCCGCGGTGCGGGCTTTGCTGAAGATTGCAAAAGAAGGGCAAGGGCATCCGCCGCGCATTCAGTCGCGCAGCTCGACGCTGCCCCTGAATTCCATGCCGCGCTCGGTCAGGTACAGTCCGCCGCTTGAAGACTCATAGAACCTTGCCATTTCCTTCAGGGCTTCGACCTGGCTTGCCACCTGCGCTTCGATATCGCCATTGTCGCCATCGTCGCTCTCGTCGCCGAACTTGTCGGCAAACTGTTCCATGAGGGCTGCATAGCCATCCATGTTCATGCTGTAGGTGAACAGGGCGTGGTCCCCTTTGCCGGCATCAAGCGTGTCGTTCAGCCGGTCCTTCTGGTCGGCTCCAAAAGCCAGCCCCAGCGCTATTTTCCCCATGCCGGCCCATACCGGTGTATCGGCAGGCAGGTTGGGTATCAGCCCTTCGGGAACCGGCTGGGGGTCACCGCCGGGCTTCAAGTCCAGCTGAGCAAGCTCTGGTGAAAACATTTGCGCCATGCCAAGCATCATTTCAGGGTTGCGCATGAATACCGCCAGCGTGCCGGTGGCATCGGGCGATGCGATGGTTTCCAGGTTGAGCGAGTCGAGATTGGCCCTGAAGCCATACAGGTTGCTGACCATGGGCGGGATGGGCTGGTTGAGGGCAGTGAGCCAGCCGGATGCCTTCTCGCCAATGCCATCAAACAGCACGCAGCGCGGCGGTGATTCAGCCCAGCCTTCGACAATGTCGCGGGCAAAGTCGCGGGCGCCGATCAGGTTGAGCGCCAGGCCCAGGCTGGCCAGACGCGATGAATGGTCACCCAGCTGAACCGGCGTATCCGCGACAACGCTCAGGCGCCTGGCAAAATCGGATTCGGCCTCCTGAATAAAGGCAAAGTCCATTGCGCCTGGATCCAGCGCTGTGTAACCAAGCGAGCCGCGCGGAAAAATGCCGGTCAGTGCGCCAAGCTCATCACGGCAGGCGGCATCGCCGGCGATCTCGCCCAGCAGGGTGGATGCGCGCAGTTCGGCCAGGGTTTCATCATCGCTGTCAAACAGCAGGGCCAGAACCTTGTCGGCTTCAACAAAGCCGGCCCCGTAGTCGAGATAGCCGCGCTCTTTCGAGAATTGCGCCAGGGTTTTGGGCGCAAAGGATTCATCGGGCTGATCAAGATTGGCCACTCGCCGCAGCAGCCCAGGCTCGTCTGGGATGACTGCCATGGTTGCAAAATTGTCGTCGTAGGACAGGGCGATGCCAAGCGTGCTGTCAGGCAGGTCGGTCCACAGCACAGGGGTGTCGTCCAGGTCGCGCCACTCAACCTCGGCTTGTGCATCGTCCGTGACGCGGTCAATCATGGCGCGGAAAGCGTCGGCATCGACCAGTTCCCAGTGTGCAAACGGATACAGCAGAACGCCGTGCACGGCGCTGTGACCGTTGATGCTCAAGCCGCGCTCGATCAGCGACTCGGGGCCGTCAATATCAGCATATTCGCGCAGCAGTGCTGCAATCAGCGGCTGATCCTCCATTTCCTCGGCCAGTTTGTTTAGTGAATCCCTGTTGGCGCCGAGCGCTGGCGCAAATCCGGCCCACGCCTTTTCCAACAACTCTTCCGGCAAAACTTCAAGGTTGGCAAACAGCCAGGGGGTGTCGGCATCAATGCGTTCAAACAGCGCGTCAACCTTTTGTGATACGGATGTCTTTGTGGCCGATGGCAGTGCGGTGGAAGGCTCCGCCGCACTGGACGGGTCGCTGCTGTCTTTTCCGCCGCAGGCGGCCAGCAGCAGGGCCAGCAGGCCCGGAATGATCAGTTTTCGTTTAAGCATGCTATTTCTCCCAGGGGAAACAATGTAGTCAATGATGCGTAGTGTCATACAACACTAATACACTTGTCAAGCAAAGATTCAGGCTGAAAACAGATGTGCGTCGCGCTGTCAGCCCAAAGACTTGATTCCGGATACCAGCTGCTGGGCCACTTTTTGGGCGTCTCCGTAGAGCATGCGCGTATTGTCTTCAAAAAACAGCAGGTTTTCGATGCCTGAAAAGCCGGTGCCCTGGCCGCGCTTGACAACAATGCAGTTTCTGGCCCGGTCGGCATCAAGGATGGGCATGCCGTAAATCGGGCTGGAGGTGTCCTTGCGTGCCGCCGGGTTGACCACGTCGTTGGCACCGATGACCACGGCCACATCGGTGTTGGGGAACTGGGCGTTGATGTCTTCGAGATCAAAAATCATGTCGTAGGGCACGCCGGCCTCCGCCAGCAGCACGTTCATGTGTCCCGGCATGCGGCCGGCCACGGGGTGAATGGCAAAGCTGACCTTGGTGCCGCGCTCGGTCAGCAGTTCGGTCAGTTCCCACACCTTGTGCTGGGCCTGAGCGACCGCCATGCCGTAGCCCGGCACGATGATGACGCTTTCAGCGTAGGCCAGCTGGATGGCGGCGTCGGTGGCATCGATGGATTTCATTTCGCCGGCAACATCGTCGCTGGTGGCGTCCTCGTCGGTCTTGCCAAAGCCGGCAAACAGGACGTTGCCCAGCGAGCGGTTCATGGCGCGCGCCATCAGCAGGGTCAGCAGGCTGCCGGCGGCACCGACCACAATGCCGGCAATCATCATGGCCGGATTTTGCAGCACGTAGCCCTCGAAACCGACCGCCAGGCCGGTCAGGGCGTTGTAGAGAGAAATGACCAACGGCATGTCGGCACCGCCGATGGGAATGGTCATGAGCACGCCGGCCGCCAGCGCCAGAATGAAGAACGGAATCAGAACAGCCACCGATGCGCCGGACGCAACGAGAACTGTTCCAAGCAGCAGCACCAGCACAAACACCGCCAGGTTCACGGTTTGCTGGTGGTTGAAGCGCCAGGTTCTGCGCATCCAGCCCTGCAGCTTGGCGAAGGCGATCATGGAACCGGTAAATGCCACGGCCCCGATGATGCCCCCGAGCACGGCCAGCACCAG
>DATGTG010000190.1:0-2171 GCA_035301965.1 Wenzhouxiangella sp.
CGATAAAGGTCCGCTGATTTTCAATGATCGCTTTGAGAGCGCTAACCCCTGATCCTGCGGGCTGATATCAGCGATATCTGAATCTTTCCGCCCCGCCAGTTCGGACTTGTGTCCGGCAAAGGCGGGGCGGATTGCTTTTAATGGTTTAGAATTTGTTCCTGTACACAGATTTTTGCCGAGGATCGAATGAGCCAGGAACGATTGAAAATTGAAGTGGCCGAGGCCGCACTGCGTCATGTCGAGGACGGCATGGTGCTGGGGGTGGGCACGGGCAGCACGGTCAATGCTTTCATTCGGGCGCTGGCGGCCAGCGGTAAGTGGCTCAAAGGCGCGGTGTCATCGTCCGACGACACCACGCAGCGGCTTGAGGAGATCGGTGTGGACGTGCTTGACCTGAACCACACCGGCGATCTGGCGCTGTATATCGACGGCGCCGACGAGGTGGACGGCAATCGTCATCTGATCAAGGGCGGTGGCGGTGCGCTGACGCGCGAAAAGATCATTGCCGAGGCCAGTCGCCGCTTTGTGTGCATCGTCGACGAGTCCAAGCGCGTCAAGGTGCTGGGCGAATTTCCGCTGCCGGTGGAGATCATCCCCATGGCGCGCGCCATGGTGTCGCGCAAGCTGGTGGGCCTGGGCGGCCGGCCGCAGCTGCGCGAGAGCTTTGTGACCGACAACGGCAATGTGGTTGTTGATGTGCACAATCTGGACCTGGTTGATCCGGTCGAGATGGAAAATGCCATTACCCGCATTCCCGGCGTGGTGACCTGCGGTCTGTTCGCCCGGCGTGGTGCGGACACCGTGATTGTGGCCGGCGAAGGTGGAATTGAAACGCTTTGACGAATATTGACGCTGAACAGACCATGACCCGCGAGTTGTACAGCCCGACCCTGAGCGTGGCGCCCATGATGGACTGGACCGACCGGCACTGCCGGTATTTTCATCGCCAGCTGTCGTCATCGGCGCTGCTGTATACCGAAATGGTGACCACCGGCGCGGTAATACACGGCGACCGCGAGCACCTGCTCGGCTTTGACCCGGCCGAACAGCCGGTGGCCCTGCAGCTGGGCGGCAGCAGCCCTGAAGACCTGGCCCGGGCGGCGCGCATCGGCGCAGATTTTGGCTATTGTGAAATCAACCTGAACGTGGGCTGCCCGTCGGACCGGGTGCAAAAGGGGCGGTTTGGCGCCTGCCTGATGAAGGAACCGGCGCTGGTGCGCGATTGTCTTGCCGCCATGCGTGAAGCGGTGAGTGTGCCGGTGACGATCAAGACGCGCATCGGCGTGGATGACCACGACAGTGAGGCGTTTTTCTTCGATTTTGTCGATACGGTGCGCCAAAGCGGCGTGGAAACCTTCATCATCCACGCGCGCAAGGCCTGGCTGTCGGGCCTGAGCCCGAAGGAAAACCGCGAGGTGCCGCCGCTTCTTCATGAGCGCGCCCATGCGCTCAAGCGCCGCCACCCCGATCTGGTTGTCATTGTCAACGGGGGCATTGCCGCGGTTGATGACGCCGTGGCGCAGCTAGAGCACGTGGACGGCGTCATGCTGGGTCGCGCGGCCTACCACAATCCGTGGATACTGGCCGAAATCACTGCCCGTTTGGGCGACGGAGCAGCGGCATCATCGCCGGCCAAAGTGGTTGAAGCCATGGTGGATTACGCACAGCGGCACATGGATGGTGGCGGCCGGCTGATTCACGTGGGCCGGCACATGCTCGGACTGCTTCACGGCCGGCCCGGCGCGCGCCGCTGGCGCCAGCTGCTCAGTCAGAACATGCACAGGGATGATCTGGGGGCGCAGTTTCTCCTGGAAGCCCTGCAGGAAACTGCCAGAAACCACCCCGCGCTGGCAGCGTAATTGTGTGATCCCCGGCGGGTAACGCTGGTTTTGTTTTGCCTTCGATGTTAGGTTTTGCTTCTCTGCTCCAGCCTTTTTGGTGGTGCCGAGCGCAGCGCGGGTTCGCGACCGGGCCACAAAACACTTGCAGGAGATGCACCCATGAACAAGACAGCCCCGGCGGTTGATGACGTCATTCTGGATAAAGAAACCCTGGCCGGCTTTCCGCAGCAGCCGCACGGCGGCAAACTGGTGGACCGGGTGGCGCGCGGCGCCGAGCGCGAGCGGCTTTTGAAGGCGGCCGGGACGCTGCCCAAAATCATGATCGACGCC
>DATGTG010000191.1:0-15175 GCA_035301965.1 Wenzhouxiangella sp.
GGAATCGTCCATCCGGGTCCACATACCGCATCGGGTTGTTGTCGGCGTAGGCGTATCGGTTGAGACCGGATGGCCGAGCGGGATCAAGCGCGGCAGGATCGGGGCTGGTAAAGCGGTTTTGGTACAGGTAGCGGGCGCCGAGGTAGGTCTGGCCGGTTTCGGCATCCATGGTGGCGCCGGTGTAGCCGGGGATCTCGCTTGTGCCCTCAGCATCAGTCTGGCCATAGCCCAGGTAGACGGGCTGGCGGGTAATTGTTGCGCTGGGGCTGGTTTCGATCAGCGGGCTGTTTTGGTAGTCGGGGTGGATGTAGGTGGTCTGGTTGCCTTCGATACGCGCGATTGGTCGGGAACCCAGGTGAACGAAATCGGTTTGCGTGCCGGTTTGGGCGTCATAGCGCACCACCAGCCGCTGCTGCTGGTCGTAGATGGAGTAGATGGCGGCACCGCTGCCGCGCTTTTGCCAGACGCGCCAGCCGTTGGCGTCGTGGGCATACTGGCCGCCGTCACCATCGGCTGTCAGCTCGTTGGCGCGATTCCAGCTATAGCTGCGCTGGCCATCGTGGAGAAGGTTGCCGCGTGTATCCCAGCTGTAGTTGAAGGTGTTGCTGCCCTGGGTGCGCTTTTGGATGCGGTTGTGGCTGTCGTAGGTCCAGCTGCCCAGGTCACTGGCGCTGCGAAGATTGCCCAAAGGGTCGTAGCTGAACTGGTCCTGGCGGATCGGGTTGATCACTTCCAGCAGGCGGTCAAGCTCGTCGTAGACAAAGCTGCGGCTGTCTGAGCCGTCATCCCCGGCCGCTTCAAAGCGGCTGCAGAAGATGGTGTCGACAACGGCACAGCCCGAAGAGGACGCCATGTCGGTGATGGCGCCCAGGTTGCCGTTGGGGTCGTACTCAAGCGAGCGGTGAACCAGCGGGCTGCCCGCCAGGCTGTAGACGGTCTGGCTGCGCAGCTGGCGGGTGTTGTAGCTGAAGTGCGCTTCGATGCCATTGCCGTAGGCAAGGCTTTGCGGCTGGCCGTTTGGGGCATGCCGGATGTTGGTGGCATGGCTTCCAAGGCGGGTGGGCTGGCCCAGGCCGTTGGGCGAAAAACTGATGGTGCGACCGGACGGATAGCTCATGCTGTCCGGATGCCCTTCGCTGTTGTAGCCGTGGTTGAGGGTAAATTGATGGCCGTCGATAGCCAGGGTTTCGCTTTTAAGCAGGCCGCGGTTGAACCACTGGTAGGTCCAGGCGCTGCCCGGCTGGCCGCCGGCGGCGCTGCGCGTGGCGGTTTCAAGCAGGCCATTGGGCAGATAGTCGAAGTGCTTATCGCCGGTGCCGGTTGGATACAGTTCGGCGGTCAAACGGTCGCGGGCATCGTACTGATAGCGGATCTTGCTGCTGCCGGGCAGGCCGGATTCTGGCGGACAACCACTGCTTTGGGTCAGCCCTTCGGCCTTCCACGCAAGGTTGCCGGCCCCGTCGTGGCCGTAGGCGGTGGTGGCGGTTTCAGGGCCGGTGTGGCGGCACAGTTGATGGTGCGCATCGTAGCCGAACGTGTGTGTAACCGACAGATTCTGGCCCTGATCGCTGCCGTATTGGATCATGCTCAGCGGATGACCGAAGACATCACGAACAATGTTGGTGGTGACTTCTGTTGGGCTTCCCTTGGCAAAGGTGATTTCCAGCGGATGCTCCAGAACCGGCTCGGCATAGGTCTGATAGGTGGTCTGGGTGATATGACCCTTGGGGTCGGTCACCCGGACGCGGCTGCCGGAAAGATAGCCGGTCAGGGTGGTCAGCGTACCCAGCTCGGTGTCAACGGAGCGGGCCGTGACCCGGTCGAGTGCGTCGTAGCTGCTGTGCTGCCCCTGGCTGGTGGTGGTGTAATCGACCACGTTGTCGAGCGGCCACGATCGAAATGCCTCGCGCCCGAGTACGTCATAGCGGTTCACCGTCTGGCTCAGGGTGCCGGCCCGGTCGGTGCTGTCAAAATGCTCTTCGACCACCGGCCGCCACAGGCCGTCGTAATGGGTAACCGTGCGCTCGCGCCCCACCGATCGGGTCAGGCGCCAGTGACCGGCAGGCAGCCCGTATTCCGGCTGGTCGATGTATTCAAAAGTATGTACCGTGTCTTCCCACGTCACGCCAACATCCGGCGGATGGATGGTGCGCACAAGCCGGCCCATGCCGTCGTACTGGTGGCGGGTGGTTGCTCCCAACTCATCGGTCGTTGATGTGATCCAGCCGTTGTCATCAATCACGGCCGTGATCACGTGATCATCGGCATACTTGATGTGGCCCGGGACGCCCCGGTGCCACTGGCTTGGCCGGGTGGAGTGATTGTTGCCGTCAGTCTGTTTTTTGAGAATGCCATCGCTGTTGTACTCGCGAGTCCAGTCCAGCCGCCCAAACCGCCAGTGCTTCCAGGGCTGTGCTGTGGCTGTGGTGTAGCTGGTTTGTTCAGCCACCACCCCGTCCATACTGATTTTGTCAACCTGGCCCAGCACCCACAGGTCAAGGTTATCGTGGTGAATTGTTTCAACCTGACGGCTGGCACCCATGGTGTTGGATTCAGTGGCCTGCTTTTCGCGGGCCAGGCTGTCGAATGCATCGATGATCCGGGTATAGGTGGTGCCCTCCTGGGTCAGGCTCGATTGAACCATTGGACGAACCTGCGCGGTGATGGGGTCGCCCACGCTTCCGAGAACGGTGCCGTAGTTTTCATAAAACGGCTGGCCGGCCACATCCTGCTCGTCCAGATACGTGATCTGCTCGCTGCGCACCGCGGTGCTGCTGCCGGCAGGCAAGCGCTGGCGCTCAAGCAGGCGCCCGGCGTTGTGCCGATAAACCACCCCATAGCGCTCAACGGTGTGGCTGCCGTCCGGCCGGGTGATGGTCACGGATTTGTCTTGCTGGCACTCCTGACTGTTGGAACAGGGGTATTGTGCCGGCTCGGTATGGCTGCCCCAAAGGGTTGCGTACGTCAAGCCATAGTCATAAGACCAGCTGGCCGGCTCCAGGCCCGGCCCGGACACGGTCTTGACCACAAGGCTCATGACATCGAAGTAATGGGGAACAAGTAGCTCGTAGACAGCATCTTCACCCTGGCCATAGGCTAGGCATTCGGTGGCGTGAACGCCGGTGCGATAATGACGCCGGTTGCTGAACTCAAACTTGGCTTGGGCGCCAGCTGGATGGGTGGCGGTTAAGGTGTATTGGGCATCGACCTTTGCCGGGAGACCCATGCACCAGGGAAGCACCAGGTCCTCCCAGGCTTCTGGTGCAGACGGCTTGAGGCTGCCGCTGTAGGAATATGTCCAGTGACTGCCATCGGGCAGCTCAACCCGCGTCAGCTCGCCGTCCTGGTATTGATACTGCCAGGTTCGGTGATTGGCGGTTGCGCTCGTCAGCCGACCATTGGTGTAGTCAAGAGTGATCTCGCGGCCATCGCTGGCGCTGATCCGGGTGGGCTGCCCAAAGCTGTTGTAGTCAATCTCAACCGTGTTGCCATGCCGGTCCTCAATCCGACTGGCCAGAAGATAGAAATGGTCACGCTCCAGGTAGTGGGGCAACCATTGGCCATTACTTTTCAAGGGCCTGACCAGCTTGGAGGCGGTGCGATCGACGGCAACATCAAAATCATAATGCACGCCTTCGCGGGTGGTCATGCGAAAGCCTTCACCGGCCAGCCCGCTTTGCATGGGGATGCAGCTAAAAACGTCACGCTGACGGCTGGTCAGCCGATACGGACCGCCGGAGGAAGGGAGCGGAACGCCGCTTTCAAGCCCCATGGCGCGACGCGCCTCTTCACCCGGCATGTGAATATCAATGCCCTGCCAAACCTGAGCGCGCCGGAAGCGCCCATGGGGCCCCATGGTCAAAGGCGGTACGCTGCCCTGCGAGCAGCGCTGGTCATTCCATCCGGTGCTTTGCGGGTAGGTGGCCGCCATCCACGGGACATCCACATCCCAGTTGCCGGCACCACCAAGGCGGGTATCGTAGGGCTGAATCCGATCCTGCGGCTGCAGACTGACGTCCAGATAGCGAACAAGGCGAACCGGCAAATCGAAGTTGCCGGGCAGGTCAATATCGACCACTGAAAAATAGGTTGAGCCGTCATAACGGTTGGTCTGTTCGCCAGCAAAGCCGAACTCGAGGGCGGCCAGCCGGCTGCTTTCCTCGACCTGCCGGCCATACTCTACCCATGGCGGCACAGCGCCTTGCGAGTCGGACAGGCAGGCACCACCCCAGTCGGTCTCCGGATCGTCGGCAGTCAGACAGGCCGACGGCGGCTCAATCGGTGGAAAATCAACCGGTGGAAAATCAGTTTTTGCAGCAACAGGGCCTGCTGTCAACAGGCAAACAAGCCCGAAGAACACAGGCCCGACCCACGCCGCAAGCAGCTTGCCCAAAACTGATCTTGAACACATACCCAGCCCATCAAAACGCCAACAATTGGTTCAGACAACCGCAAAGGATTGGTGAACAGCAGCCCTGATGCTGCCCAACAAGCGCGTGCATGTCAACTTTGGGCTGACATCGGTCGGCATTTGCGGCTGTCAGACCAGCCAAACAAAGCGGCGCGCTCGCTTTATGTCACGGTGAGAATTTTGAGCGTGTTGGTGCCACCCATCACACCCTGGTCGTCGCCCAGCGTCATCAGCACGCGATCGCCGGGCTTGATCAGGCCAGCTGCCTGCACATGCTCAAGGGCGGCCCGCGACAGGCGCGAGGCGCGCATTTGTTCGGGCACAAACAGCAGCGGGCGCACGTGCTGGAACAGCCGCATGCGCCGCAGGGTGGCGTGATTGGGCGACAGGGCGATGATGGGCACTGGCGAGCGCACGCGGCTGAGCCACTGCGCGGTCGAACCCGATTCGGTCAGCACGATGATGGCCTCAACGGGGAGATTGTGCACCGTAACCATGGTGGCCATGGCAATGGCCTGATCCACCCGCTCGGCACGCACGTTGATCTTGCCAGCAGGCATATGCGCCTGGACGTGTCGTTCGGCGCCCACGCATATCTTGCGCATGGTTTCGACCACCAGGTCGGGATGCCGCCCGACCGCCGTTTCGGCCGACAGCATGACCGCATCGGTGCCGTCGATGACGGCGTTGGCCACATCCAGCACCTCGGCACGGGTGGGCACAGGGGCATCGACCATGGACTGCATCATTTGAGTGGCGGTGATGACCGGCCGGTTGGCTTCCAGCGAGGCGGCAATGATGCGCTTTTGCAGGCCGGGCAGTTCAGCGTTGCCGATTTCCACACCCAGGTCGCCGCGCGCCACCAAAACCGCATCGGAAGCCTCAATGACCGCCTCCAGATTTTCAATGGCCTCGGTGCGCTCGATCTTGGACACCAGCCCGGCATGTCCGCCGGCCTCCCTGAGCAGACGCCTGGCATGGTGCATGTCTTCGGGGCCGCGCGGAAAGGACACGGCCAGATAATCCACCTGCCAGTCGGCGGCATGCACAATGTCGCGGGCATCGTCTTCGGACACTCCGGGCACCGACAGTCCGCCGCCGCGCAGGTTCAGGCCCTTGCGGTCGGACAGGCGTCCGCTGGTCATGACCTCGCAGTGGATGACATCGCCGTCAATACGCGTCACGCGCATGGCCATCAGCCCGTCATCCAGCAGCAGCTCGGATCCCGGCCTGACATCATCCACCAGGCCAAGGTAAGCCACGCCCACGCCTTTTTCATCGCCCGGTGGCGGATTTTCGCGGGCGTAAAGGGCAAATGCATCGCCGGCCTCAAGATCGACCGCGCCGGCGCGAAACCGGCCAATGCGAATCTTGGGGCCGGCCAGATCGGCCAGCACGGCAATGTCGGTGTCCAGCTCACGCGCAGCGGCGCGCACCATGCGAATGCGCCGGGCGTGGGTTTCGGCGTCACCGTGTGAAAAGTTGATCCTCACCACATCACAGCCGGCCGTAATCATGCGCTCCAGCACGGCCGGCTCGTCGGTGGCGGGCCCCAGGGTTGCAACCACTTTTGTACGTCTTGTCATGCCGGCAAGTATAAGCCGCCAAACAGCTTTTGGGCTGCGTCATACTTGATGGCAGCAACACCGGATCGCATGTATTCATGCTGATCCTCCCCGTTTGAAACATTGAAGGAGCGCCCTGCATGAACGACAGCAGCTACGAACCGCCCAAAGTATGGGTATGGGAAAAAGACGCCAACGGCGGCAAGTTTGCCAGCATCAACCGGCCCGTTGCCGGCCCCACCCACAACAAGGCCCTGCCCGTTGGCAAGCATCCGCACCAGCTCTATTCGCTGGGCACGCCCAACGGGGTCAAGGTCACCATCATGCTTGAGGAGCTGCTGGAAGCCGGCCACCAGCAGGCCGAGTACGATGCCTGGCTGATCCGGATAGGTGAGGGCGAGCAGTTCAGCTCGGGCTTTGTGGATATCAACCCGAACTCCAAGATTCCGGCCATGCTGGACCAGAGTATCCAGCCAAACCGGCGCATCTTTGAATCCTGTTCCATTCTTCTGTATCTGGCCGAAAAGTTCGGCCGCTTTGTGCCGCAAAACATTGACGGGCGCACCGAATGCCTCAACTGGCTGTTCTGGCAAACCGGCGCCGCGCCGCTTCTGGGCGGCGGCTTTGGGCATTTCTATGCCTATGCACCGGTCAAGATCAAGTACGCCATCGACCGCTACGCCATGGAAGCCAAGCGCCAGCTGGACGTGCTCAATCGCCACCTGGCCGACAATGAATTCATGGCCGGCAAGGAGTACAGCATCGCCGACATGGCCATCTGGCCCTGGTACGGACAGCTGGCGCTGGGCAATGTATACGACGCCGCCGAATTTCTGCAAACGCATGAATATGAACATGTTTTGCGGTGGGCCAGGCAGCTGGCCGAGCGCCCGGCCGTCAAACGCGGCCGCATGGTCAACTCCGTCTCCGGCAGACCGGAGGAGCAGCTGCGCGAGCGCCACGATGCCAGCGATTTTGAGCACCGCACCTGGGACAAGATCGGCGACGACAGCGACTGAGACCGACCATCAAAACCGCTGTCAGCCGGCCCGGCTGGCGCGGATGTCATCGTAGGCCTTGCGAATGGCCAGGGTGCGCTCCCTGGCCACCTCACGCATGCTTTCGGGCAGACCACGCGCCGCCATCTTGTCGGGGTGGTAGCGGCTCATCATGCGCCGGTACGACTTCTTGACCTCAGCATCGCTGGCCGATGGCTCCACACCCAGCGTTGCATAGGCATCGTCCAGCGATGAGGGACGCGGCCGGGGCCGGCTGCGCTGACCGCGCTGACGGGCGCCCGCGCCGGAACGCGCGCGGCGCTGGTTTTGATACGTCTGCCCACCGGCTGCCGTGGCGCTGCGCAAAATGGCCTCGATGCGGCGCAGGTCGGCAGCCGACAGGCGCAGTCCCCTGACCACACGCAGCAGCATGTTGCGCTCGCTGGGGTGAATCACGCCGTCGGCTGAAATGGCCGACAGCTGAACCTGGACAAAAAGCTGCAGCAGCGCCTGATTGCCGCGCACGATGTGGCGCAGTGTCGCAACCTCGGCATCCAGATCAAAACCGAGCCGCTTGCCGCGGTTGAAGGCGGCCTGGGCCTCGCGCCGCTGGGCGGGCGACAGCTCGAACTTTCTGAAAAAGCTCTCGGCGGTGCGGATTTCCTCTTCGCTGACCCGCCCGTCGGCCTTGCACAGGGCGCCCATGACGGTAAAGGTGGAGAGAATGAACTGCTGCGCGACCGCATCGGTGCCGCGCCACGACCGCAGCGCCCGGCGTCCCACCCAGGCGCCCACAAATGCCCCGACCAACAGCCCGAACGGCCCGCCCAGGAAAAGACCGGCCAATGCGCCGATAAAAATGAAATTGCCCATGGCGGGAATCTTAACCGACCGGGCTGGATTGCATTGCTTCAGACCCGCCCGGATGCCGCCTTCAGAGCCTCGACCGCCGGCAGCGGCCGGCCTTCAACGTACTCAAGAAAAGCACCACCGGCAGTTGAAATATAGTCGATTTTCTCCGCCACGCCATACTTCTCAATGGCAGCAATGGTGTCGCCGCCGCCCGCCAGGGTAAAGCCGGACGATTCGGCGGCCGCCAGCGCAAGAGCCCTGGTTCCGCCGCCAAACGCATCAAACTCGAACACGCCCAGCGGGCCGTTCCACAGCACGGTGCCGGCCGTGCGCACAATATCGGCCAGCATGCGCCCGGTTTCGGGGCCCACATCCAGAATCATTTCGCCCGCATCAACCTCGTCCACCGGCACCACCCTGGCAACCGCCTGCGGGCTGAAATCGGCGGCCGTGCGCACGTCAACGGGAAGGGGAATGTCCGCACCCCTTTCACGGGCGCGCTCAAGCAGCCTGGCGGCTGTTTCCACCAGATCCGGTTCGTACAGGGAAGCGCCGATGCGGTGGCCGGCCGCTGCCAGAAAGGTGTTGGCGATGCCGCCGCCGACAATCAGCCGGTCAACCTTCTCAATCAGCGCTTCGAGCACGGTCAGCTTGGTGGATACCTTGGCACCGCCAACCACCGCCACCATGGGGCGGCGCGGCGCGGCCAGGGCCTTTTCAAGCGACGCCAGCTCGCGCGCCATCAGCCGGCCGGCACAGGCCGTTGCCGCATGCCGCACCAGCCCTTCCGTCGAGGCCTGGCTGCGGTGGGCCGTGGCAAAGGCATCAAACACAACCACATCGGCCAAAGACGCCATGCGCCGGGCCAGCGCCGGGTCATTGGCTTTTTCACCCGTCAGGAAGCGAACATTTTCAAGCAGAACCACCTCTCCGGGCCCGACATCGACACCGTCGATCCAGTCGCGCCTGAGCGCAACCGGGCGATCCAGCAGCCGGCCCAGCTCGGCGGCCACCGGCGCCAAGCTGAAAGCCTCATCAAAAGCGCCCTCTTCAGGCCGGCCCAGATGCGACATGAGCATGACGGCCGCACCCGATTCAATGACGTGTCTGATGGTGGGCAGGGCGGCCTCAAGCCGGGCGCTCGAAGTCACCCGGCCATCCTCGAGGGGAACATTGAAATCGACGCGAATGACAACGCGCCGGCCCTGCAGATCAACCTGATCCAGCGTCAGCATGAGCGGCCTCCCAACCAGTCTGAAACAGTTGCCTCAGGCGCTTGCCATGACCGCTGCCGTGTCGAGCATGCGGTTGGAAAAGCCCCACTCGTTGTCATACCAGGCGAACACCTTGACCAGGCGGCCGCTGACTTTGGTCAGCGTGGCGTCAAAAATGGACGAGCGCGGGTCGTGGTTGAAGTCGCTGGAGACCAGGGGTTCGGTGTTGTAGCCAAGAATGCCCTTGAGCGGGCCGTCATCGGCAGCCTTGCGCATGACGTCATTGACGGCCTCCACCGACACATCGCTCCCGGCCAGAAACGACAGGTCAACCAGCGATACGTTGATGGTGGGAATGCGAATGGCGTAGCCGTCCAGTCGGCCGTCCAGCTCGGGCATGACCAGCCCGACCGCCGCCGCCGCACCGGTTTTGGTGGGAATCTGGTTCATGGTGGCCGAGCGCGCGCGGCGCGGGTCCTTGTGGCGAACGTCGGTCAGCACCTGGTCATTGGTATAGGCGTGGATGGTGGTCATCAGGCCCTGCTCAACCTCAAAGGCATCGTGCAGGGGCTTGACCAGCGGCGCCAGGCCGTTGGTGGTGCACGAAGCGCATGAAACGATGCGGTCATCGGACTTGATGACATTGTGGTTGACACCGTAGACCACGGTCGGCATGTCGGTGCCGGCCGGCGCGGAAATGAGCACCTTGCCGGCGCCGCTGTCCAGGTGGGCCGATGATTTTTCGCGGCTGTTGAACGCGCCGGTGCATTCCAGCACGATGTCAATGCCCAGCTCGCCCCACGGCAGGGTGGACGGGTCGCGGTTGTGAATCAGGCGTATGCGGTCACCGTTGACCACCAGATGATCGCCATCCAGCGCCACCTCGCCGGCAAACGGCCCGTGAACGGTGTCGCGCCGGGTCAGATGCTCGGCAATCTTGAAGTCGGCCGGGCCGTTGATGACGACCACTTCAAACTCATCGCTGCGTCCTGTTTCATAAATTGCGCGCAGCACATTGCGGCCGATGCGGCCATAGCCATTGATGGCAACCTTGATGGACATGTTGGAAATTCTCCGGACTGCGTGGATTGTCTTCTGGCCCGGATTATAGTGCGCCCGGCTCATCTGCTGGCGCAACCCGGCCCGGACACGAAGATTCAGCCTCCATGTGGGGCTCGGTCAGGCAAACATCAAGCGGTTTCAGCCAGGGTCTTTCTGGCCGCCTCAATCACGGCCTTGGTGCTGAACCCAAATTCCCTGAACAGGTCCGCTGCCGGCGCCGATGCGCCGAAACGGTCGATGCCGATGATCTGCCCGCAATTGCCGACAAACTGGTGCCAGTACAGGCTGACTCCGGCCTCGACAGCCACGCGCGCGGTCACATCGGTCGGCAGAACCTCGTTGCGATAGCGCTCATCCTGGGCCAGAAACAGATCCGGATTGGGCATGGACACCACGCGTGCACCAACGCCTTCCTCTGCCAGACTGGCAGCCGCCTCAACAGCCAGGCCGACCTCGGAGCCGCTGGCCATGATCAGCACATCGATGGGGCCGTCTGCGGGCTCAGCCAGCACATAGCCACCACGCCTGATCAGGTCAAGCTGCGCGCTGCTGCGCGGCTGGTGTGGCAGCCCCTGACGCGTCAACACCAGCGCTGTGGGCTTGTCGCGCCGGGCGATGGCCGCCGCCCAGGCGGCCGCGGTTTCCACCTTGTCGGCCGGGCGCCACACCGAAAGCCCGGGAATCAGCCGCAGGCTGGTCAAATGCTCAACCGGCTGGTGGGTGGGTCCGTCCTCACCCAGTCCGATGGAATCATGGGTGTACACATGAATGGTACCGGCCGGAATCAGCGCTGACATGCGCACGGCATTGCGCGCGTAATCTGAAAAAACGAGGAACGTGCCGCTGTAGGCAATAAAGCCACCGTGCAAATGCAAGCCGTTGACGATGGCGGTCATGCCAAACTCGCGCACGCCGTAATAAATGTAGTTGCCTTCCCGCGGGTTTTCACGGGCATCGACGCTGCCCGACCAGCGCGTGTTGTTGGAGCCGCTCAAATCGGCCGAGCCACCAATCAGGGCTGGCAGATGCGGCCCAAAGGCCTCCAGGCTCATTTCGGACGCCTTGCGGGTGGCCACCGTGCTGTCATCAGCCTGCATATGGGCAAGAACATCGTCCGCCAGGCTGTCAAAATCGGCCGGCAGCCCGCCGTTCATTCGTTCTTCAAGCTCGCGCGCCAGCGCCGGATTGGCGCTTGAGTAGGCCTTCCACACTTTCTGCCAGCGACGCTCGGTTTCGGCACCGCGCTCGCGGGCATCCCAGCCGGCGCGAATGTGGTCGGGAATGACAAACGGCTCGTGCGGCCAGCCCAGCTGTTTGCGCGCGGCGGCAATTTCCTTTTCGCCCAGCGCCGCGCCGTGAACGTCGGCCGTGCCGGCCTTGTTGGGCGCGCCAAAACCGATGGTGGTCTTGCAGCAAATCAGCACCGGCCTG
This sequence comes from Wenzhouxiangella sp., assembly GCA_035301965.1. GTDB lineage: Bacteria > Pseudomonadota > Gammaproteobacteria > Xanthomonadales > Wenzhouxiangellaceae > Wenzhouxiangella. The sequence goes on from DATGTG010000191.1 coordinate 11,534, forward strand.
TCATCGGCAGCTATAGCCTGGTCAATGGCCGCTGAAATGGCTTCAGGGCTGTGGCCGTCAACGTCCTCGATCACACGCCAGCCGTAGGCGCGAAAGCGGGCAGGCGTATTGTCGGTGAACCAGCCGTCGGTATCGCCATCGATGGATATCTGGTTGTCGTCGTAGAACACCACCAGCTTGCCCAGGCCAAAGGTTCCGGCCAGCGAGCAGGCCTCGTGCGATATGCCCTCCATCAGACAGCCATCGCCGGCAAACACCCAGGTGCGGTGGTCAATCACCGTGTGCTCATCGGTATTGAACCGCGCCGCCAGCAGCTTTTCAGCCAGCGCCATGCCCACGGCGTTGGCCAGCCCCTGGCCCAGCGGACCGGTGGTGGTCTCCACGCCGGGCGTGTCGGCAAACTCGGGATGACCCGGCGTGGCCGAATGCAGCTGGCGAAAATTCTCCAGCTCTTTCATCGGCAGATCGTAGCCGCTCAGATGCAACACGCTGTACAGGAGCATGGAACCATGGCCGTTGGAGACTACAAAGCGATCGCGATCCCACCAGTCCGGATTGGCCGGATTGTGCTTGTGATAGTCGTTGAACAACACCTCAACGATGTCGGCCATGCCCATGGGCATGCCTGGATGACCGCTCGCGGCCCGCTCAACGGCATCCATGGACAGGGCCCGCACCGCATTGGCGAGCTGAAAACGATCTGCATTCAATTTGGTCATGAACTCGGGTGGACGGCCAAATCGCCGACGGTGAAAGCCGCCCATTTTGCCGCTTGCAGCAGGCGCAAGCAAGTACACAGCCCAAAGGATTATGGCCCGAGCCGCTTGCCGGCTGACAAGCGCCACACAAACCTGCAGAAAATCTGACACTTGCAGCAAAATCTGCGAGTGCATTATTGTCCCGGCCCTGTTAATATTGCATTCAGGAAAACTTTATTGGCTGACAGCCGTCCAACGGGGCATCACTCAGCCATCAACCGGATTTTTCGAGGGAATGAACCGCCTGACGCAATTCATCATGCTGACCGCATTGCTGGCCGCCCTGTCGCTGGTGCAGGCTGCGGAAGACAGCCCGTGGTTCATTGTGCCCGACAGCGCAACGATGACGTCTGCGCAACAGCACGGATTTTTTTCCGACCGTTCTCCTTTGGCGCTGCCGGATGAGAACACACTGCTGTCCATGAACATTCCCCTGTTCGGCCTGCAGGCCGACGAACCGGCTTCCGAAAAAGACGGCAGCGCCTTTTCATGGTCGCTGGAAACCTGGCAGATGAACACGGCCAGCCTGGCGCACATCCAGTGCAGCCAGGGCATGTTCACCGCCAACAGTTATCTGGCCCAGGACTGCCGTTTTGTTGACCAGCCGCTGCCGGGCTCGGCAGTCAACCTGTTCAAGATTTCCGGTGACTGGCTGGCCGCTCCAGGGCTGAAACTGGGCGTTGGCGCTTTTCGCGCAGACGACCGTGTCGCCCCCATCGAGCAGCCGTCGCCTGTTTTCAGTCCGGGCCAAAAACTGCTGCCTGCCCGCAGCAGCGAGACCTCTGCGGGCATGGATGTCAACGTGAGCTTTGGCATTCAAACGCAAAAAGTGGGCGATTTTCTGGTTGGTCTGCAGCTGGCCCGCTACCGCCAGCACCTGAGCCTTGCCGACCTTGGCATGCCAACCCGGGGGCGGGGCTTTTCTTCGGCAACAACCGAACCCCACTACGCCAGCAGCGCCCAGCTGATGCTTGGCTGGCGGCGCGGCAGCTTCAGCGGGGAAATGCTCGGCCACCACCGCGATCTCCCACTGTGGGCCAGCCCGGCAGCCGTGCCCTTGACGCTCAGCTCATTCGACCTTGAGTTCTCCTGGCACCCGCAGAACAACTCTTCGCTGACCATAGGCGTCAGCAACCTGATGGACGCTGCGCCTCGGGCCGACAAAAAAGAACCCGGACCGGCGCTTGAAGATCCGCTGGAAAGCGTATACGGTCGCATTCCATACGTGCGCTACAAGCAGGATCTGTAGCCTTCCATCAAAACATGCCCAACCGGGGCTTCAAGCTCATGACCCATACAGCCCTTCTTTTTGTTCGCACAAGCCTGCTGGCCATTCTCCTGGCGTCTGCTGCCATGCCGGCTGCCGCCCAGGATTCGTTTTCATCGCTTGAAGAGCGCATGACCGGCAAGGAGTTCAAGCAGACCGGACTGCACAAGCTCAGCGAAGATGAACTGGCGGCACTCAATGCCTGGATTCAGGCCAGATCGCTGGCCGAGGGCGAAGTTGCCGACACAGACCGTGAGCAGGCCGGGGCTGCAGTGGATACTGATGAAGCGGACCAGGCCGACCGGCGCGGCCTGAACGAAAGCCAAAATGATGAACCGATCAAAAGCCGCCTGACCGGAAACTTTGATGGCTGGTCAGGCAAAACGCGCTTCGAGCTTGAAAACGGGATGGTTTGGCAGCAAAGCGACTCGGGCAGCTACAGCGTATCGAGCAGAAGTCGCCCGGAAGTCACCATCACGCCCGGAATTCTTGGCAGCTGGTACCTGCAGGTTGACGGCATGAACCGGCGCGTCAAGGTCAAGCGCATCAAGTAGCCGGACCTGGCCTTTCAGCCCTTCTGCCGGGCAGCACCGGGCCTGTTGCGTTTCATGTTGAGCCACAAAAGCCAGCCTCTGGCGATAACGTAGCCGATGCCGGAGAGCATGATCAGACCAACCGGCAGCGGCGGTGGCGGAATCGTCCACCCCGCCGGCTCCACCAGCCACCACCAGACCGCGCCCACAATCAGCAGGGCCATGGCGGTGTAAGCCATGTTTTTGGCCCGCCAGACCTTGCGCCGCCAGCGCCTGAGCTCCATGCGGCTGACATCCTCCGGCCCCAGTTCGGCCAGGGCAAGATCACAATGCGGGCAAGCCGGACTCCTGTCGGACATTCTTCGGCTGCAGCGGGGACAATTGATAATAGCCATATAAAAAACCAGCACCAGTCTGTTTGTTGCTTGCATTCTCGGGTTGCCGGGACTCATTTCAAGCCCCGGGCTTCGGGCCAGCACTCCGGCTCAGTCCATTTCCCTGTCGGGGTAAAAGCGCAGGGTGACACACAGGCCGCCTGACGCCCGGTTGGCAAAAACAATTTGCCAACCGAACAGATCACACAACCGCTTGACGATGGAAAGCCCCAGTCCTGACCCCTTGGTGCCACCCATCTGGTGGCCCCGGAAGTGGCGGTCGAACACATGCGGCAGTTCCTCTTCGGCAATGCCGGGGCCGGTGTCAAGAATCCTGATTTTACCGGTGTCAATTTCCATGCGGACCTCGCCCTGTATGGTATAGCGAATGGCGTTGCCCACCAGGTTGCCCAATACAACGGCGATAACTGCCTCGGGCGCAATTACGCTGAGCGTCTGTCGCTGGTCAAACACAAGCTCAAGCGCCCGATCGCCCACCAGAGGCGCGTAGTTGTCAAACACCTGACCGGCTATGCTGCCGACATCCTGCGCCTGCTCTCCGCCGTTTGACTCACGCTCTGCGCGCACCAGATGCAGCAGAGCGGTGGTAATGTCGGTGGACTGACGGGCGGCGCGCGCGATCCTCAACAGGCGTTCGCGGCTGCGCTCCGACAGGTCATCCTGGGCCAGAAGCAGCTCGGTGGCGCCCG
>DATGTG010000192.1:0-6767 GCA_035301965.1 Wenzhouxiangella sp.
CGGGCGCATGGCAGATGTTGTGATCACCGATGCCATGACCAACACCCTCAGGGGTCGTCTTGTCAACGGACAGGACAGTGCAGCCTGAATGAGTACCCCAGCGGAAGCCAGCACCACATTCGTTCTGGAGCCGGTCGACAACGAGCGCCTGGCCAATCTGTGCGGACACCTTGATGAGCACCTGGCGCTGATTGAGAAGCGTCTTGGCGTGTCAATCGGTGCGCGCGGCAATCTGTTCAGTATAGAAGGTGACGCCGCAGCTGTCGCGGTCACCCAGCGGGTTCTCAAAAGGCTTTACCAGTTGTCGGCCAAAGAGGTTCTGAATCCTGCCGCCGTGAATCTGCATCTTCAGGAATCGGGGCTGAATGACGGAGAGGACGCGCCGGCCGACATCAGTATCAGAACGCGCCGCGGGCTGATTCGGGGCCGCGGCCCCAACCAGAAAAACTATCTGCGCCGGATTCGCGCCAGCGACGTCAATTTCGGGATTGGGCCGGCCGGAACCGGCAAGACATTCCTGGCGGTGGCCAGCGCGGTTGAAGCGCTTGAAACCGATCGCGTGCAGCGTATTGTGCTGGTGCGCCCGGCGGTTGAGGCTGGTGAACGGCTGGGCTTTTTGCCTGGTGATCTGGCTCAGAAAGTGGACCCTTATCTGCGCCCGCTGCACGACGCGCTGTATGAAATGCTTGGCTTTGACAAGGCGGCCAGGCTGGCCGAGCGCAATGTGATTGAAGTGGCGCCGCTGGCCTATATGCGCGGGCGCACGCTCAATGACGCATTTGTCATTCTTGATGAGGCCCAGAACACCACCACCGAACAGATGAAGATGTTTCTGACCCGCATCGGTTTTGGCTCCAGGGCAGTGATTACCGGTGATTTGACCCAGATCGACCTGCCGCCTCACGTGGAGTGCGGACTGCGCCAGGCCGTTGCGCTGCTCAAGTCCATTGAGGGGGTCAGCACAACTTTCTTTGACGCACGCGATGTGGTTCGCCATCCCATCGTCCGACGCATTGTCGAAGCCTATGCCAAAGCCGACGAAAACAAGCCTGCCTGAGCCCCTGACTGCCGGCCTGGTCATTGAATATGCCCAGGGTGTGAAACTGCCGGTCGAAGAGGACGAGCTGCGGCGCTTTGCGGCCGCCGCACTCGCCGGGCTGGAAGCGCCCGAGCTGACGATCAGGATTGTTGATGCTGACGAAGGGCAACAGTTCAACCGGCACTGGCGCGACGGGGATGGCCCGACCAACGTGCTCAGCTTCGAGCCAGCGCTGCCTGCCGGTGTGGAAACACCGCTGCTGGGTGATATTGTGGTCTGTGCGCCTGTTGTTGAGCGCGAAGCGCAGGAGCAGGGCAAAACAGTCAGGCAGCACTGCGCCCACATGATCATTCACGGCATATTGCATTTGCGTGGCTTTGACCATATCTCAGCCGAGCAGGCGCACGAGATGGAAGCCGAGGAAATCAGGCTTTTGAAAACCCTGGGTTTCGAAAACCCGTACATGAATGATGATGAATGATTACCCGGTAACAGACGCAACCAGGCCATGAGCAGGGATTCTGAAGACAACGGCAATGACAGTGTTCCGGGCTGGATAGAACGCCTGGGGCGTGCTTTTGGCGGCGAGCCGCGCAGCCGCGAGGGGCTGATTGAGGTGATGCGCGACATGAGCGAGCAGGCGCTGATTGAACCCTATACCCTGGCGATGCTCGAAGGTGCACTCAAGGTCAGCGAGCAGCAGGTCCGGGACGTGATGATTCCACGCTCGCGCATGATTGTTGTGCGCTCGGGCTCTTCTGTTAATGAGATTCTGCCTGTTGTCATCGAATCCGGCCACTCGCGCTTTCCGGTGGTGGGTGAAGACCGTGACGAAATCAAGGGGATCCTGCTGGCCAAGGATCTGCTCAGGCTGTTTGCAAATGACCCCGGTGTTCGGCTGTCCGATTTGCCGCGCCCGCCCATTTTTATTCCCGAAACCAAGCGACTGAATATTTTGCTGCGTGAATTTCGGGTGAGCAAAAATCATATGGCCATTGTGGTCGATGAGTATGGCGGCGTATCGGGTCTGATTACCATTGAAGACGTGCTGGAGCGCATTGTCGGCGATATTGACGATGAGCATGACCCGATTGAGGTTCAGGACATTCGCCCGCTGGACGGCAATCGCTATGCGGTTCAGGCATTGACGCATATCGAAGACTTCAACGAAAAATTCGACACTGAATTTGCCGATGATGAATATGACACCATTGGCGGGCTGGTCATTGCGGAGTTTGGCCGTTTGCCGGAATCGGGAGAAACCATTCAGATTGACAAGTGGCGTTTCAAGGTCACCAGCGCTGATGATCGAAGGCTGCGCGTGGTTGAAGTGTCGCCGGCATGACGACGCTGCGGGCCGGCCAGTGCTCCTGATGATAAGTTGTGCAGCTGGCCGTGCGGCAGAAATGCCTGAACTGTGATCGGGGCGGTCTTTTCATGACCCGCAGCGGACTTGTTGTTTTTCTGATGCTGGCGAGCCTTGCCCAGCCGGTGATGGCCAAAGAGGCGTGGCTGGTGACCTATGGGCCAGGCCATGATGTGTGGGAGCGGTTCGGCCACAACGCCATCTGGCTGCGCGACAGCAGCCTTGGCCTGGACCATGTTTACAGCTTTGGCTATTTCGACATGGACGGCCCCGGTTTTTATCTTGATTTTGCCCGCGGGCACATGCCCTATTACGGGCTGGCATCAAGCCCCGAGGACGAGTTTGCCTTTTATCGCCTGCGCGACCGCTCCATAACGCTGCAAAAACTGGCGCTTGATGCGGAACAGTTTCAGCGCCTGCACGCCTCGCTGCACAACAACATTTTCCCGGTTCCGCAGTTTTACGATTACGACTACTTTTTTGACAACTGCTCCACGTGGCTGCGCAACCTGCTTGACGAGGCGCTTGCAGGCGCGCTGGCGCGCCGGTGGAAAAGTGAACCGGCACATTTCAACATTCGCGACCAGATCCGGCGCTACAACCACAGCCGTCTTGACCTGAAGGCCGGTCTGCTGGTCCTGCTTGGCCCCATGATCGACAAGCCGCGCAGCGCATGGGAAGAGACTTTTTTGCCTGATGAGCTGGCTCGCTGGGCGGACAGGGTATCTGTCGACGGTCGCCCGCTGGTGTCGGAAAGCCGGGTTTTGTACCGCTCCAAAACATGGAATTTGCCCGACAGGCCGGTTTCACAGTGGTGGGCCTATGCGCTTGTATCTGCGCTGGCGGCGCTGCTGCTGATCCTTGCCCGGCGAAGGTTAAGATCCGGCTTCTGGTCGCTGCTGCCGTGGCGAGCCGCTGTTTTTCTCATCGGCGGCTGCGGCGTGGTCATTCTTTTGATGTGGTTTGGCACCAGCCATGCAGCCGTTGCCGGCAATCGCATGGTGTTGCTTTTGAATCCGGCCTGGCTGCTCTTTTTGCTGCCCCTGCCGCGCATGATTCGAACGTTGCTGTGGTGGCTTTTGCTGGCTTCAAGCGTTGCGGCCGCCGTGCTTCTTGCCAGCCCGTCGAGCCCGCAGTACCGGCCCGGCATTGTGGTGGGGCTGCTGCCCCTGCTGGCGGCTGTTTTCTGGATTGCCCGTGATCTTCTGGGCAGGCGGGCGGGCTGAATGCCGCCGCCGGCGCAAAATCAGCGAATGGTGACCACCAGCCGGCGCCGGTGGGGCCGGTAGCGGTGCTCCCATAAATAGATGCCCTGCCAGGTGCCCAGAACCAGCCGCCCGTTTTGTACCGGAAGGGTCAATTCGGTGTGCGTCAGCGCGGCGCGAATGTGAGCGGACATGTCGTCCAGTCCTTCCGCACGATGCAGAAAGCGCGCATCCCCGTCTTCGACCAGCCCCGAGAAAAATGTTTCAAGATCAGCCAGCACATCGGGATCAGCATTTTCATTGATCAGCAGACTGGCCGAGGTGTGCAGCAAAAACACATGGCACAGGCCGGCTTCGACGCCGCTGCCGGATACGGTTTGGGCAATGCGGGCCGTGATATCAATCAGGGCCCGGCCGCCTGTTTCGATGATCAGTTCCTTTTGAAGCATATTCTTCAGTGTGCGCCGGCGGTCAGCTCGCTCAGCAGCTCGGCCTGGTGAGCCTCAAGCAGGGGGCTGATGACGGAATCAAGTTCGCCCTCCATGATCTGCTCAAGGTCATAGAGGGTCAATCCTATGCGATGGTCGGTAATGCGGCCCTGGGGGAAATTATAGGTGCGGATGCGTTCGGAACGATCGCCAGAGCCTACCTGGAGCCTGCGTTCGGCTGCCTGCTCATCCTGCTGCTGACGGCGCTGTTCTTCAAGCAGTCGTGCGCCCAGCAGGCTCATGGCCCGCGCGCGGTTTTTGTGCTGCGAGCGCTCGTCCTGGCACTCAACCACAAGCCCGGTGGGCAGGTGGGTGATGCGAATGGCCGAATCGGTGGTGTTGACGTGCTGTCCGCCGGCACCCGAGGCGCGAAAGGTGTCTATTTTCAGCTCGGCCGGATTGATGTCTACGGCTTCCACATCATCCACTTCCGGCAGGATGGCCACCGTGCACGCCGAAGTGTGAATGCGGCCCTGGGATTCGGTTTCCGGCACGCGCTGAACGCGGTGTACACCGGATTCGAACTTGAGCCGCGAATAGGCACCGTCGCCGATCAGGCGCGCGATGACTTCGCGAAAACCGCCGGCATCTCCAGGCTGGGCCGACATCAGCTCAACCTGCCAGCCGCGATTTTCCGCATAGCGTGTGTACATGCGCAGCAGGTCACCGGCAAAAATTGCAGCTTCCTGGCCGCCTGTTCCGGCCCTGATCTCGACAAAGATATTGCGCTCGTCGTTGGGGTCGCGCGGCAGCAGCAGCGTTTGCAGCTGCTGCTCCAGTCTGCCGAATTTTTTGGTCAGGTCTTCCAGTTCGTCACGCGCCATTTCGCGCATGTCATCCGCGCTGGATTCAAACAGCTGGCGCGTGTCTTCAAGAGCAGTCTCGGTTTGAGAGAACTCATCCCAAACACCGATGAGCGGCTCCAGCTCACCATATTCGCGCGCCAGGGACTCAAAGCGCTTGCGGTCGTCGATCACCTCGGGCGTGGCCAGCAGTGCCTGGAGTTCTTCCATGCGCTCCCGCGCCTCCGCGAGCCGGTGTCTGAGGCCTTCATTCACTGTCGTCTTCCTTTCCCTCGACAAAGTAGTAGCGCGCCGCGTCCAGCAGATCCAGGTCATTGCTTTCCGCTGCCTGTCGCAGCCGAACGCTTGGCGTATGCAAAAGGCGGTTGGTCAGCTGATTGGACAGCTTGTTCAGCACGGCTTCGGGACTGGCGCCTGCTGCCAGTTCGCGCTGCGCCCGCGACAGCAGGTCGCGGCGTTTGATGTTGGCATCACGACGCATGGTCTTGAGGGTGTCCGCAGCATTTTGAACCCGCAGCCAGCGCTCGAACGAGGCCACTTCGGCGGCCACGATGCTGCCGGCCTCCTGCAGGGAGCTTTGGCGCTTTTTTTGGGCCGAATCAATAATCTGGCGCAGGTCGTCGATGGTGTACAGGTACAGGTCTTCGAGCGATGCGCTGTCGGAGGATATGTTTCTTGGAACCGACAGGTCAAGCGCAAACATGGGGCGCCGGCGGCGCTGGCGCAGGGCGTCCTTGAACATTTTCTGATTGACGACAGCCGTCGGGCTGCCGGTGCAGGCAATGACCAGGTCATTGTCGGGCAGCAGCTGGGGAATGGCGTCAAGCCCCACAGCGCGGGACTTGAACCGGGAAGCCAGCCGCTGCGCACGCTCGACACTGCGGTTGGCAATGGTCAGCTGATCAAGCCCGGCGGCGTGGAAATGGGTGGCGCAGTCTTCAATCATTTCACCAGCGCCTATGAGCAGGATGTTAAGCCCGTCCAGACGGCCGAATATCTGCCTGGCAAGACGCACCGCCGCATAGGGCAGGGTGACCGGATCGCGCCCGATGCCGGTTTCGCTGCGCACGCGCTTGGCGGCCGCAAAGGCATGTTGAAACATCCGGTCCAGAAAGCTGTCGAGTGTTTGCGCATCGCGCGCCAGTTGCCAGGCCTGCCTGGCCTGGCCGGCCACCTGCGGTTCGCCAAGCACCATGGAATCCATTCCGGAAATGACTTTTATCAGATGCTGATTGCAGGCGCTGTGCTCCAGGCGGTAGAAGTAATCCTGAAACTGGCCGGGCGTCAATCGGTGCCAGTCGTGCAGCCAATCAACCACGCTTCGCGTGATAGTCTGTTGCGATGAAATATACAGCTCGGTGCGGTTGCATGTGCTTAAAATGCTGCAGCCATCCACGCCCGACAGCGAAGCCAGTGAGGCCAGCGCATCGGGCATGGACTCGACCGCAAATGCAATCCGGTCACGAATGCTGATCGGCGCGGTCTGATGACTGATTCCAAGTGTGAGTAGCGACATGCAGGATTTGTTGATAAACAGGGTTTCAGTGGTTGTTCGGCAGTTCAGCGCCAGCGTGCTGGCAGCCGCTTTTCTGGCCGCCTGTGCAGCAACCGGCCAGCCATCCCCTGAGGGGGGCGCAGAGTCGAAACATGGCGAGCCCGCTTCTGAAACGGCCGAGGCAGAAGCGGCGTCGCATGCACGGGTGGCCGAGAGTCTGCTCGAGCTGGGCAATTACGAAGCGGCGCTGGATGAATTGTTTCAGGCTGCTGATCTTTCCGATGATACACAATATGTCTTCCTGGCCGCCCGGCTGGCGGGCCTTGTGGAGGACTGGCCGGCGTCCATCAGGGCAGCACAGCGCTGGCTGG